>JAYSRH010000296.1:0-9468 GCA_043721115.1 Fibrobacteria bacterium
GTTGGCGGCCATGGAGGCGCATTTTTATACCGAGCAAGGCGCGCCCCTTATCCTTGGGGGGATCCCGGACGTAAAAGAGAAAACGGTCCGCTATGCCATCAAACTGCCTTACCTCTTAAGCGTCCTGGCCTACGGTGACCCCCACGCAGAAGTAAAAGGTTTGGAAGAATTCCCCGAATCGGATTGGCCGCCCGTCATGATTGTCCACGGTGCTTTCCAGGTCATGGTAGGAGCGGGATCGTTATTGGCTGCCTTGGGCTTAGCCTTCTTTTATTTATCTTGGCGTCGCCCCCATTTGGTGGTGCATCCTGTCTTTTTGATCGCCACAGGCCTAGCCACCCCTTTAGGCTTTCTGGCTCTTGAAGCCGGTTGGGTGGTCACAGAAGTCGGTCGCCAACCTTGGATCATCTATGGAATCATGCGCACTCGCGATGCGCTCACACCCATGCCAGGACTGGTTTACCCTTTCCTAGTCTTTTCTGCTGTCTACTTGTTTTTGGCTATTGTGGTTTCATGGCTGCTGTTAAGGCAAATCCGAGCTATGGAGGAAACCGGTGCCTGATCTCCCCAGTGACGTTCCTGGAATGCTTTGGGTCATCATCGTCTTCTTAGGCGTCGCCTTACTCCTGTATTGTCTGCTCGCAGGCGCTGATTTTGGAGCTGGCGTACTTGAAATTTTCATGGGGCGTGAGAATCGACGCGTACAACGGGAAATCATCGACCGCGCCTTAGGTCCCGTCTGGGAAGCCAACCATATTTGGCTCATCTTAATCGTTGTCATTCTTTTTATGGGATTCCCGACCGTCTACAGCCGCGTCTCTACTAACCTTCACCTACCACTCACGGCCATGCTACTGGGAATCATCGCAAGGGGATGCTCTTTCACCTTTCGACATTACGATGCCGTAAAGGGACGATCGCAACGGGCCTACACGCTCTTCTTTATCTACTCAAGCGTGTGGACACCATTTTATTTAGGCGTAGTGACTGGAGCGCTCGTGCCGGGAGCTATCACAACCCATCCAACTGGGTATTTCGAAGGGTACATAGGACCCTGGCTCCGACCCTTTCCACTCGCCTTAGGGGGCTTCACGGTTTGTCTATTCGCTTATTTGGCGGCCGTCTATCTCGTGGGAGAAAGTTCGGAAGCCACTATCCGTACGCATTTCGTGCGGCGAGCTATTGTGGCTGGCGGCATATCAATGATAGCTGGAGCCATGGTATTTTGGGCTGCCGAGAGCGACGGCATCGCTTTAACAGCCAAGTTTCTGAGCTCCATTCCCGCCATGGCTTGTGTGCTTTTCGCCAGCTTGATCATGCCGCTCCTTGTATTAGCCTTAACCCGAAATTGCGGTTGGATCGCTCGTATGCTCGTGGGAACCCAAGTAGCCATTATTCTACTCGCATGGTTCACCGTTCAGTTCCCTGTATTGGTCAAAATGCGGGAAGGGTCGGATTTAACTTTCTTCAATGCCCATGCGCCCGAGTCTACGCTTTTCCACCTGGGAATGGCGTTAATCGTGGGCTCCATCCTAATTCTGCCCGCCCTATTTTATCTCTTACGCGTATTCAAATCGGAATCCAAAAATGCTGAGGCTGGAATCGTGAGTCCACACGAATGACTGTAGAGCCGTTTTTTTTCAAGGATACCGTCAAATTCCCTTTTACTCTTGAACGAATTATAAAGTCTCAGTAGCAAGGGCAGCCTTAACCCACTTAAATCCGATTCGCTCTTGCTCCAGGCGCAAATTGTTTTGAATTCTGTTCAAGATCAAATCGCCATACAGTGAGCTCTCTTCAGGAGTCAATCGGTTCAACATCCCCCTCGTGGGGACGCGCTCCTCAACCCAAAAGTCCCGGTGGGACATTAGCGTTTCGCGATCCATAAGGATGGAACGGCAGGCGGGAAAGGCTATTCGCAATCGATCCAGAATTGCGAAACCATGAGTGTCGATATCGCCCCAATAGAAAATCTCGACTTTATGCAGCCAGGAGATGGCGGAAAGACATTCGACTCCGTATCCCAAACCAAATAAAACCAGACTGTTGTCCACAGGCGGGAAGGCTAAACCATTAATTGCATTCTCGGTGATGAATACGCGTTTCACCGGCAGGGAAAGGGATGCAACTTCGTCTAACGGCACGGACAAGTCCGATAGTCCCTGAATGTGCATTCGCGGATCCAGAATTCGGAATCGGATTAAAGTGGGCTTAGATAGAAAGCCGAACTTCACCTCAAAACTTTTGTGTCCATCTCCCAGCACGCCCGTCTCAGTTGTAGTAACTGCTTCAGTTGATGTTGTAGCCGTTGCAGCTGCAGTTAGGGTTGCGACTCCGACCGATATCGCGCGGAACAGTTCGATCAGAATCCCTTCGCAGGACTCGATAAACTTGGTATCCACCCCAGGCAAGTCCATTTGGCGGACATAGATTTTCGGCTGTGAATTCTGTCGCAACCAAAGCAAGACCGCCACCAAGCGCTCCCATTTTTCCGCGTGGCCAAGCAGCTTCATCGGCTTGGAAATCATCCAGGGCCCAAGCTCTGGCAGTTTTTCCAAAGTCAGGGCCGCATGGGATCGGAATAGCTCAGCCTCGCGGATTTTTCCGATAAAGCGTAAGGCGTCCGCCTCCTCGGGAAATACCACCGACGTCGGCAGGCTGTTCCGGCCAATACGTCGGTTGTTGATTTCCGTCGAAATGATGTCATATCCGAATCCCTTTGCGGCCTTAGCCCCGGCTTCCAGATCCTGTATCCAACGCCGTGCATCTTCAAAGCGATTGGACAAATCGTCCGAACCGGGATGAGATAAGGAAATTGAAAGCGGGAAGATAGATTCGCCTACAAGGCTCGCCGCCAATAAGCGTCCGCTCACCCACAGCCTTCGGACTTTCGCCTGAATATCTGCGGGGGTAGTCCATGTCACTTTAGTCAGCGGATCCAATTCGCTTTCTCGGTCCGGTATTCCTCGATGGTCAGGTTTCGCAGTAGGGATATCCGGCCTTCTTCATTGTGGACAAATCCCACGCTAGAAACATACGGTTCTATGATATGGATTTTTTGAAGCGGAGTTACAATCAAGAGCTGCAAGCCCAGGCTTTTGAAAAGGTCGAGTCCAAACCGGGCTGATTCATCCGACCCGCGGCCAAAGGCCTCGTCTATGACCACGAATCGAAAGGAGCGGGAACGGGCTTGCCCGGAATCCAGACCGAATTGATAAGCCAGACTTGCGGCCAAGATGGTATAAGCCAGTTTCTCCTTTTGTCCGCCGGATTTCCCTCCGGAGTCGGCATAGTGTTCCTGTTCCCGATCGTCCTCGCGCCACCTTTCGGAGGCGGAAAAGGCGAACCAATTCCGGACATCGGTAACCTTACTCCGCCAGCGTTGATCCAGTTCCGCCGTACCTTCCCGACCTCGGAATCGCTCGATGATTTGCCGAACCTGGTGGAACTTGGCCTCGGAATAGGCCTCGTCCCCGGAGCCCGTCAGCGTGCCCTCCGTGCAGGCGCGCAGTTCCTGCTGAAAGCTCCTCACTTCTGAATCGGGAGTAAGTTCGGCTTCGAGTAAAATGTATCGCCCTGGATTGTAGTCGATCTCACGAAGGGAACGGTTGATGATGTCGATCCGCTCCTTGATCAGTTGGCGTTCCCGGTGCAGTTGGGATTGGAAGTTAGCGACCTCGCGAATGGTATTCTCATTCAGGAGTCTTTTGAATTCGCTTTCGAAGCGGGGCAAGTCATCGGACTGCAACCCTTGCAGCATGGCGGCAAATTCGCCCGCCGATTCGACGCGCGCATCCACTTCCTTTGTCTCCAGGGGAAAATCCCGACGGTAGGACTCCATGCCAGCCACAATTTTCTCCGTGAGCCTGGAAATCTTTTTCTCCTCCCCGTCAATTCGGCCCTGCAGCCATTCGCGGATTTCCTTCTCCTTGTTGTCGCAAGACTCTACCGTGAACACCGCATCGGCCAATTCCACTTTGCGCATCGCATTCAGGATGGGGAAATCCCTGGACCGGGACGCTTCCGACAGTGAACCACGAATCATGGTGCATTCTCGTTCCGCATCCGAAGCCTGGTTCCGCTTGAGACGAGTCTCGGTAAGCCCATCCCTGGCCTTATCCAAATCCTTTTGGATGGCGTTGAGATGTATTTCCACAGCGGCCAGCTGTTCCTGCAAAATGCGCAGGGTATCGGATTCCGCCTCCAAGGCTTTTCTCGCCGCTTCCAGACGGGCTATTTCGAGGGCCAATGGCTTCCAGTCCATATCGCGGAACTCTTCGAACACCATCAACTGCTGGATTTTTTCCAGGCGGGTCCGCAGGGTTTTCTGTTCGGCGTAGAGTACGGAATTCCTATCGGCCAAGCCGCCCATGGATTTTTCCAGATTCCTGACCCTGGTTTCGAGCGTCGCGATTTTCGCTTCGTTGGTCCAGCCCAGCACGTATTTCGAGCGATCCCCTAGTGCCGAACGGTCGTCCTTTTCATGCCGCTCCCCCATCGCCTTAATCTGACCCGCCCGGGTTATGGCCTTGGGTGTGCGCCGGAATTCTTCCAATGTCTCACAGCAAGCGTGATCGTATCGCCGAGTGATTTCTGCATCCAACCAGTCATAAAATTCCGAATCCGGTTTGATGGCCAGCTTCTCCGCCAAGGTACCTGGATCAGGTGAACGGCGCGTCACCGCTGAAACGCCGCGCACCCGAAAATAGACTAGCCGGTTCTTGAGGTCGGTCCGCTCCACCCATTGGCTCACCTCGGTATACAATGAATCCGGAACCAGTAAGGATTGACCGAACCCGTGCAAAAGCCTCTCGATGGCTCCCTCCCAGGCCTCCTCACCTTCCCGTACCTTGATCAATTCCCCAATAAAAGGAATCGCTTCATCCTCGCATCCCAAGCTATGTGCAAGATCTCCGCGCAAGGCCAACATGCGCGCGGGCAGGTTGGAGCGACGGCTACGCAAGGATACGAGTTCCTGACCCAGTGAACCATGCTCATCCCGATATCCTTTAAGCTCGAATCCGATTTCCTTGGATTCATTTTGAATGTCCGCTTCCCGCGCCTCACAAGCCCGGCTTTCCGTAACGGCCGCGCTACGGTTGGCCAGAAAGCCATCCAGATCTCCCGCCGCAGGCAGTGAAGCAGCCTCCACCAGGGCCGCATAGCGATCCGACTTTTTCCGTCGCTCCCCTTTCAGTTCCTGCTGTGTAGCAATCTCCGCTTTCAACCTTTCCAGGCGGTCTCCTCCATTTTCGGCGATGGATTGTTTGATGCCATCGCGCTCCCGATTCAAATCGTCGCGACGGGTCGTAAATCCCTCCACGCGCAGGCCCAGCTTGACGGACTCGCTGTCGAGGGTTTCCAGGCGACGGGATAGCAGTTCGCCCTTGATGCCAGCCATCCATGGTCGCAAAGATTCGCGACAGGCTCTTAGACCCTGGATGCCGGTAGTGAGCTCGGTATGCCGCGCGCAGTCTTCGACCAGCGGGGACAGCCTTTCGATTTGCGCCTTGGCCTTAAGCACGGACTCATGCGCGCGGTGTAAATCATCAAAATGCACGATAAGCGATTCAATGCGCGATTCCACGGGAAAGGCTTCCAGCATGTGGTGCCGGACAAAATCCGTAAGGTTTCCCACGGACTTCATGGACACGGTCTGGTTAAAGAGATCCAAGGCCTGTTCGTTCTCAATGCCAAATCGGCGGCGAAACGCGGCCGAATATGCGGAGAAGGAATCATGGACTTCAACGCCCGGAGTGCGGCGGATGCGCTTCCGCAGTTCGCCCAAATCCTTGCCGAATCCGGAGAAATGTTCCTGAATGGAAAGGGCGCAATCGGCAACTACGAAAAGGCGAGCGGGTTGGCCGTCCGAATCCTTCATCCATAACAACTGGGCCAAGGTCACGTATTGCGAGAGGCCCGCATTGAAGAACTGCCCCAGTATGACCGAATAGGAATTGTGATCCCGCAGCGCCACGGGTTTGGCGGATAGCCCGGCTTCGCCGCGTTCGCTTTTATAATATCCCAGCACATAGGTTCGCAAAGTTCGCTCGCGCGTTTCCGCTCCGGCGGCCTTGTTGAAAACGATTTTCTGGGACGGCACCAAAAGGGTGGTGACTGCATCGACCAAAGTCGATTTTCCCGATCCAATATCGCCAGTTAGCAACGCATTTTCCCCACCGAGACCCAAGGACCAGATACGCTTGTGGAAGGTGCCCCAGTTGTACACTTCGAGGCTGTGCAAGCGAAACCCAGCCTTGGCTTTTTCCGGGGCGAAGTCCAATACCAATTCCATGTCCGATTCTGATGCAGATTCCGAGGTGGATTCCGATACAGGGCCTGAGGCAGGTTTCAATGCCGGTTTGCTCGCCTTCATCCGGTAATTTCCTTTTCATTCGCGATTTCCACGCCATGGCTAAGGTATGCAGCCAATCGACTTTCGAAATCCTGCAGCCACTGGGCATCCACGAAGGATGTCAGAATCCGCCCAACTTCATACCGATCTTCGCTGCCCCGCAGGCGACGCAAGAATCCCATTTCCGCTATTTTGGAAATGTTCCCGCCGATGCGATCTGACAGTTTCGCTGAGTTTGGGCTATCCGCAAAAAAGGTCCGAACCAAATCGATGATTTCCTCCCGACTCAAGATGAGCCGGATATCGCCGCTTTGCGCATCAGCCTCCGCCAGCTTTTTTCGAATCAGAGCAAGCAGCAGACTGACCGGATAGCTGAGGGGCCTCCGGTGTACGAGACGCGGCAACTCTGGCTCTCCCTCGCGAATCGACTTCTGACGAAGAAAGGCATATCCTTCTGCCTCGTCCAAAATAAGGTCCAGCCCGAGTACACCTAGGTGTTCCCGGACCCGGGCTTGAAGCCCCAAAAGCGCCTGCCAGAGCGGCGGATCCGTTTCCATATAGGTCACGCCCTTCATCAAAGTGACAAGAACCAGTGAAAGGTTTTGAGTGCGATCTAGAGTCTGCATAGTGTGGGATTACCTATGAAAGGTGACGAAGGGTAAAATAGCTTCTCGGGTCGTCCCCGTGGCATCGGTCCAAGTCAGAGACTGCTTGGCAGCATCGTCGATGACGGCTCCGCCATCTTCCGCAGCCAGGCTGAGGTAAGCGATAATTTCCGAAAGTCCCTGTTCCAAGGGAAAAGATTCGACCAACTCTTCCAAGCTAATTTGGCTTTTCGCCTGCAACAGCTTGCGGATTCGTGCTTTCAGGGCTTCCTTATCGACATATTTCCGGTCGAAAAGTGCGTCTGCCGCAAAGGCACCGTCGCCGGATTGTAGATCTCCATCCAAAATTATCGGCTTCAAGGGAAGCGAAAACAACGGGCGGTCCATGGCAATGCCCACCGTCGGTGCTGGTTCGTCAATCTCCATCCAATCGCCCAAAGGAGGCATCTCCCTCACGGCAACCGCGTGCCGCTCAATACTTTTCAGAAGCTGCATGATCCTACGATTCTCCAAAGCGGCCTGATCGTCCAGGTAACGCCGGAGTTGCGAGGAGAGCCGGGCTACCGTCCGCTGGGCCTGTTCACCGGCTTGGAGCCAGTCGAAATGCACTTTGAGGAGGCGACGATCCGGCCGAAGCTCTTCAACAGGTGGCAACGCCAGTACTGTTTCAAGTAGGGACGTCAATTCCTCCTGCCGGGTCGGCGACATGAGAAAGTCCCAGAAAGCCTGGAAACTTCGGCCCTGATCCGAATCCCTAATGGCATCGCTCGCGCCGAACACATCCTGCAGCAAGGAACCTTTGCTTCCGTCCCAAGTGGCAATCCTATCGCGAACGCTGCGATCCAGATCACGAAAATTCTGTTCTACTTCTCGAAAATCCCCGAGTAGGCTACGGGCAGTGGCAGCCATCTGGAGAAAACGGTCCCGAACCTGGGTCGGCTCCATGACGCTCATCCGACCTTCCCGGATGCTTCTAATATCAACCTCTATCTGGTCCCGGCGCTTTTCCAATTCCGCGATACGGGTAACGGGATCCTCCTCGGTCCCTTCGGCCAATTGCCGCAGCAATTCAAAAACGGTCATAAGCCGGGATTCGGTTCCCACGAATTGTTTTTGGCTAAGGCTCTTCACCCAATCGATGGCCTTTTCAGTAGCGGGAGTCAAATCGAAATGCGGCTCGTCGCCCTCCGGCGGATAATACTTCCGTAGCCAAGCCCGGCCACTGGAGGACCACTCCTCTAGGTATTCCTTCGCCGACCGCTTGAAGGCATCCTCACCCTTGCCGTCCCGCAAGTGATAAAGGTGATCTTCCAGTCGCGACAGGATCTCCTGCTCCGGAAGGCTTCTCACATTGGGTTCGATAAAGGCCCGATGCAAAAAACCAATGATGAAAGGGGCATGATCCGCCGCCAACAAGCGCCAGGCCGGATGCACGCGCCTAAGGTTTTCCAGGGAATCGTACTCAAGAGCGAAATCAGGCATTGCCTAAATATAGACACGAGGTCGGTCATATTTTGTCCCCAAGGGTCCTTTTATACATGAAACAGTGAAAACCCCAAATGCTCCAAAATACCTCCGTCTTGGCTGAAGGCATCTTGCCAATGTTATCATAACTACATATAATGATAACATGATTAGAACCCAGATTTCGGTGGACAAAAGCCTATACCAACGGGCCAAACGGACTGCCCTGCGGCGCGGCATTTCCATAGCCGAACTTTGCCGACAAGGTCTTGAACAGGTTGTGGCAAGCGATACGCCCACGAAGCCCTGGATGGAAATGGCCGGTATTTTCGAGGGAAATCCAAACGACAGTGCCACAATAGACAGTGAACTTTACGGGAAGGAGCATCCTTGAGCCCTAAGGTTTTTCTGGACTCGGGCATTTTCGTCGCTTTCCTCAACAGCCGGGACCTTTGGCACCAGCGGGCATGTCAATTGTTCGGAGGGCCTACTCCCAGATGGACGACCTCCATCTTGGTTGTTTCGGAGACTTACTCCTGGTTCCTGCACCGCCTCGGTGAGGAATCGGCGCGTCGGTTCCACCTTCTGATTCAAAACTTGGAAGGACTGACCCTATTGCCCGCTACGGTTGAACATCATGTAGAAGTCCGGAAAACCCTGGATCATTTCCGAGGCTCCAAGCTGACCTATGTGGACGCTTCCAGCCTAACCCTGATGGCCCGTCACCGCATTTCCACAGTTTGGTCCACGGACCACCATCTGGGCCTGGCGGGAGCCGAAGTTCTGCCGAAAGGATGAATTCGGGAGCCCCAGGATATAGCTTCCATTATGATCCGGAATATTTAAAAACTTCCAATCCAGAACCTGCAAGCTTAACCTTGCCTTTACGATTAGAGCCCTATACCTCAAAAGTGCTCTTCCCTTTTTTCGATTGGCTCATACCGGAATGAACTGGCACCGCTATTCCGGACGGTTTATACGGCCCACCGTGCTTCATACTCGGCTGGGCTACAGTAGCCGATAAATGTATGCCTTCTTATCAAG
>JAYSRH010000297.1:0-9463 GCA_043721115.1 Fibrobacteria bacterium
CAAATTTTTCATGGCCAGGGAGGGATCGAGCCGCATTTCCAAATATTCCTTACCATGCATACTCGTCTTCTTCAAGGCCATGGGCTTGGAGTCCAGAAAACGCAGCAGGACATCACCCGGTAGCGGCTGATCTTTTAAATCAGAAGCTTTACGTAAAATCACCTGATGATTTTGACTGTGGTATTCCCAATAATTTTTTCCGTCGGAAACATAGGTGCCGCCCGGGATCTCCAAACGAAACTTGGTGGAATCCTTGAGCAGTAGCTTTCCGGAGTAATTTTCCTTTTTGTCCAAGGTTGGATTATAGATGGATGCAAGGAAATTAAAAGCCAGATCCTTAGACTCTCTTTGAAAGGCGATGGCCTTGCGAAGCGCCGTTTGAGCTTCGGTTGTGGAACTGGACACTGGAGAGACTGGGCCGGCCCCGGAAACTGAAATATCAAAGCAAAATAGGGTTGCCATCAGCAACGTTCCAATTTGGAAGCCATGTAAACAGGAAAAAACGGGTTTTGGCATGATGCCTGCTCCAGAAAAGAATACTCGCGTTAATAAACAAAATTAGGGTAAAAAGCCCATGCTTTAGGCTTAACGTATTTTTTCCTAAATTGTGACAAATGGAAAACCCCGCCTCCCCCCTTGACGAAAAGCTCCAGATACTGAAGCGCATCGAGGATATCGGAAATCGCGATTTCGATGGTGTGGATGTGACCAAACTGCTTAAAGAATATTTGCATTCACCCGATCCGGAAATCATTCTTTCCGCTCTACAGGCCGCCACCAATTATGTTTCCGACGAAAGCCTTTTCCAGGAAATCTTTCGCATGGCCCATGATTTCGTGGATGAAGAAATCCGGGCGATGTCCAACAGTTGCCTGGGAGCCGTCATTCAGGATGGACTTGAATTTGAGGCCATTCCTCCACCCGGGTTCCGAGGTGGTGCAGCGATTGTTCCCCGCGAATTTTATGAAAATGTGAGAGAATACTTGGTGACTAAAGTCGATGCTCCTATGGAAAGCATGGAAGTGAGGCGTCGCGCGCTGGAAGCCCTGGGATACCTTGGATACTTGCCGGAAATTCGACACATCGTGATGCGCTTTTATCACCAGGCGCCCAACCCTTACGTCAAGGTCAGCGCCTTGTATGCCATGGGATTGATTAAAGACGCCGTATTCGAACGTTTAATTTTGGAAGAGCTGTATTCTGAAGCGGAACCGGTTCTCTTGGAAGCCATCCATTCCGCTGCGGGCCTTGGTCTCCATGCCTCATTGGAACGGTTGCAACAGTTGACCAAATCATCTAGCCAAGACATCCGCTATGAAGCCATCGTTGCGTTAGGTTCCCTTGCGCCAGTAGCCCGCCTTCCGGAAATCATCCACACCTTGGAAGCCTTGGAAAAAAACGAAGAAGTGAAAGAAGCCATTCAGGTCGCCAAAACATGTCTCAAGCAGCGTCTCATGTTGAACAAAGGCGAAACCATTTGGGACGATAATGTGATCATGAATGAGATTGAAGATATACTTGAAAATCCCGGATCGGATGGCGGCTCCTCCTCCCAGGACGGTTTCAGGTCCTAAGTGGATCTTTCTAGGCCTTTTTTCTCCGGCATTGCGGGCACGGGCATGAGCGCTCTGGCGCAATTCCTAGTCTTCCAAGGCGCTAAAGTTTCCGGTTCCGATCGCAGTTTCGATAAAGGTGCAGAGGCCCAGAAGCAGTCTTATTTTCTGAGTATCGGCATCCGCCTCCATCCCCAGGATGGTTCTAGCCTGGAGGGATGCTCCTGCCTGATTGTTTCCACGGCCATTGAGAATCAAAATCCTGAGGTTCAAAAAGCCAGGGCATTGGGTATTCCCGTCATCCATCGATCCGAGCTTTTGGCTGAGTTGGCGCGTCTGAGAAATACCATTGCCATTTCCGGCACCTCGGGTAAATCCACCGTTACAGGCATGACCTATCATATTCTGGAAGCCGGAGGGCTTCATCCTTCGCTCATTACCGGGGCAAATCTTATTTCGTTGCAAGCGGAGGGGCTACTAGGCAATGCAAAAGCAGGTGTGAAGGCCGCCTCCACGGAAGCACCGGATTGGTTGGTGATGGAAGCGGATGAAAGCGATGGAAGCCTAGTCCAGTATTGCCCCGAGGTCGGCGTCATTCTGAATGTGGAAAAAGACCACAAGGAAATCACCGAACTCATGCCCTTGTTTAACCAGTTTCGCGATCAAACCGTAGGCCAAGTGATTTTAAATGGTGCGGATCCGCTCTGCATGTCACTAAAACGGAAACAGGATATTGTCTTTTTCCCGGATGCCATGCCCGAGGGCAGGGTGGAAAATTTAAAGCTCGGCGATTGGCATACGCATTTTAACCTGGCAGGCGTGGCTTTTGAGATTCGTGTACCGGGCCGGCATAATCTTGCCAATGCCATGGCTGCCATTACGGTGGGACGCGCACTGGGAATTTCGCTTTTTAATTGCGCCAAAGGCCTTAACAAGTATCAAGGCGTGGAACGCCGTCACGTAAAAATCGGAATTGTAAAAGGCGTAACAGTTGTGGATGATTTTGCCCACAACCCCTCCAAAGTCAAAGCTTGCCTGGAAACGGTTAAGGCCGCAGCCGATGGCTCCAGACGCCGGGTATTGGCTATATTCCACCCCCATGGTTTCGCTCCCATGAAACTATTCGGCAAGGATTTGGTGCAGAATATTCTCTCGGTTCTCGATTCCCAGGACCGCATCTTTATGCCTGAAATCTATTATGCTGGTGGCACTGCCGATAAAAGCATTTCGTCGGCGGATTTGATCCGTTGGATCAATTCAGAAGATCCGGAATTCAATTCAGCAGATCCGGAATCCAGGCCCCCAATTGGCCGATTCTTCCCAACTAAGGCCGAAGTTCTTGCATCTGTGGTTGCAGAAGCCCGTCCAGGCGACTGGATCGTATCCATGGGTGCGCGCGACCCAGCCCTTGCGGAATTTGCTGAAAGTCTCCTACAGGGTCTAAAACTGCGCGTGGAGCCCCCACGTTAAGCAGAATAAGGGTATTGCGACTCCATCCAACCGTAATTAAATCCTTGTGCTTGAGCCATTAAATTGACAGTTCAGATATTATTTACGAGCTTTGTAGGCCTTAAAATCAGAGGTACGCATGCCTTGCGGTAAGAAACGAAAACGGAAGAAGATGGCGACTCACAAGCGTAAGAAACGCCGTCGTCTGAACCGTCATAAGAAGAAGCTGGCCTAAAGGCTCGGGCTGAACGCCCGACCGAGCCGTGCTCGCAATTTCTAAATTTGACTGAAAGGGAAGGGGCTATCAAGCCCTTTTCTCGTTTAGGGGCAACCAAACCTTGTTCCAAAAAGCCATCGTTAAAACCATCACGTTTCACAATCCCGACAACGGGTATTCGGTTTTACGATTGATGGAAGCCGGTTCAAAAAAAATATTTACCGCCGTCGGTATATTCCCAAAACTTAGCTTAGGCGAAACGCTGGACCTGGAAGGGGATTGGACCAAACACGAAACCTTTGGTGAGCAATTTAAAACCACCGGTTACAAGCTACTGGCCCCAGACAGCGTCGAAGCCATGGAAAGATATTTGGGCGGCGGTATTCTCAAGGGCGTGGGACCCGCATTGGCCAAGCGCCTAGTAGATCGGTTTGGACTCGAAACATTTGAGATTCTCGATCATCATCCCGATCGCTTGAAAGAAGTGCCAAAACTCAAAGGCAAGTCTCTGGCATCCTTGCTTACCGTCTGGCGCGACAATAAAAGTATGCGCGAGGTCATGTACTTCCTCCAATCCCATCACCTGAGTTTGAATATGAGTACCCGACTGTACCAACATTACGGGGATCAAGCTGCCGCCGTCATTAAAAGCAACCCGTATCAATTGGCCGACGAAGTTTGGGGGGTCGGCTTTCTGAAGGCCGATGATATCGCCCGCAAACTGGGATTTGAAATCGATTCGTATGCTCGTATCAAAGCAGGACTGGCTTATGCTCTGGGGAAATCCGCGGAAGCGGGGCATGTCTTTCAAGGTCGCGACGATCTCCTGATGAAGGCCCAATCCCTTTTGCAATGCACTCCAGAAAAAATCGTGTTTACCTTGGACGGAATGACCGATTCGGATCAGGTTCGACATGACGGCGAAAACCGCTACTACCTACCCTATCTTTTTCACAGCGAACGCGGCATAGCCAAACGAGCTGCTCTGCTGCATTTCACGCCGTCACGCATTCCTAAATCCATTATCGCCGAAGCCATACAGGTGGCGGAAGCTGCTTGTGGAAAAGACTTCGCGTATAGCGAACAACAACGCGAAGGGATCCGAAAAGCCGTTGACTGCGGTTTGTTCCTGTTGACTGGAGGACCGGGAACCGGCAAGACCACCACCGTCCTCGGCATTCTCCAGGTTTATCAGCGTGCTGGTCTAAAAGTAAAATTAGCGGCCCCGACCGGCCGGGCGGCGAAACGTTTGTCAGAAGTCACGGGACATGCCGCCGCCACCATACATCGAATGCTGAAATTTGATCCGGCCAATCGGAAATTCACCCATGATGATCTCGCCCCTCTGGATACGGACGTGCTTGTGGTGGATGAAGTCTCCATGATCGACACCGTGCTCATGTACTCACTGCTCAAAGCCGTAAAACCCGGCACGCGCATCATGCTTATCGGCGACCCCGATCAGTTGCCCTCCGTGGGGCCGGGCAAGGTCTTAGCTGAATTTATTCGATCCGAGGTCATGCACCATCTCCACCTCGACCGCATCTTCCGGCAGGCCGAGGAATCCAGGATAGTCGCCAACGCCCATCGCATCCATCAGGGTATCCCACCCGTTACCTCAAGGACTACGGGTAATTTCCATTTCATCCCCATACCCGCTGAGGCCGATGGCCCGGCTTTGGTAGCCGATCTGGTCGAACAAGAATTGCCTCGGCTTTACGCCTACCACCCCATCATGGACGTCCAAGTATTGACACCCATGAACCAAGGCCCATTGGGAACTTTGGCTCTGAACACCGCCTTGCAAGCCCGCCTCAATCCCAGAACGGATGGGTTGGAGTACAAGGAAAGAACCTACCGGGTCAATGATAAGGTCATGCAACTCCGCAACAATTACGACAAAAATGTTTTCAATGGCGACATCGGATTTGTGTCTGCCGTATCCCGCTCCAGCCGAACCGTCACTGTGGACTTTGAAGGCGATACCACTGTCTACGAAGGGGAGGAATTACAAGAGCTGACCTTGGCTTACGCCATTTCCATCCACAAGAGCCAGGGTAGCGAATACAAGGTAGTGGTTATGCTGATGGCTAAAGCCCATTGGGTCATGCTGCAACGTAACCTTTTGTATACAGGAATTACCCGGGCCCGGGAACGGCTTTTTCTGGTTGGCGATGGAAGCGCCGTGCGCAAGGCAGTGGAAAACAATCCTGTGGTTAATCGCAATACACTTTTGGCTGAAAGCCTTAGGGAAGAGATTACAGCGTTCGCGTTTTAATAGCACTCTCGCCGGTGGTCCGGTCGGAACTCTCCGATAGTTTGGCCTCCCGAAGCTGATTCTTTAAATCTTCAATGACTTGGCAATAGGATTCGCTCACCAAATTGCAGGCGGTTTCTAGAGATTTTAAGTCATCACCGGGGCGGAATTTCAATCGGAAAGTCATATCCCCGCTGGCGACCACTTGCGCCCATTTCTTGATCCGGAAAATGGGCACGGAAATCTTGCGGGAAAAATATAGGCTCAACCACAACCCCAGCGCCAAGGAAACCACGTCGGCGATCACAAAGGCTGGAATCACCACATCCATCAAATTTTCTTCAACTAGAATAGACATAAGATTTGCACTGATCATATCCGTTCCCGCCGCGTCTCCAACGGGGCTGGCATGGTAACGATAAAAGAATAAGGTGCAAATGGTGGTGGCCATGAGCACACCGGTAAGGTTTACGATAGCCAAGAGCCTGATGATATAGGGCCATTGGAATTCCGGAAGAATGATAAAATTACGTATCGGGCGTCGTTTAAATTTGGAATTCGTTTTTTCAGCCATGCCCCAATTATAGGCTGTGCTTTAAAGTTTTGCTAGGTCCGTTTTTGAAAGAGTGGGCATATCCATCAAAAAGCCCAAAAGCAGGGAGAATACCAGCCTTTAGGCGCTGCATTCTAGGAGCTGCATTCCAGCAGCTGCCTGCGCGAACCCATCCCGTAGGAAGCCATGGCTTACGGCAAGACGGTTCCCAGGAATTTTTTCTGCAACGTAAGCAATTCGCCGCAGCCTTTTTCAGCCAGGTCCAGCATGTCGTTCAGCTGTATACGTGAGTACACGGCTTCTTCGCCCGTACCTTGAATTTCCACGAAATGTCCAGAATCGGTACGGACAACATTCATGTCGACTTCAGCTTCCGAATCTTCTGTATAGCACAAATCCAGCATCGGTACGCCTTCCACAATGCCCACGCTAACGGCTGAAACGAAATGTTTTAGAACTGGTTTTGTCAAGGCGGGCTGTGCCGCTTTCAGCCTTTGTAAGGCACGGGCCAAAGCCATGAAGCCGCCAACGATGGATGCAGTCCGCGTCCCGCCATCCGCCTCGATGACATCGCAATCCACGATGTAATTGCGTTCACCCAAGGCATCCAAATTGCATACACCACGCAAAGCTCGGCCAATTAGGCGCTGGATCTCCTGAGTGCGACCAGACGCTCCGGCGCGCTCGCGCTTGACACGGGAGGAGGTGCTGCGCGGCAGCAAATTGTATTCAGCCGTGACCCAACCTTTGCCTTTGCCCTTCATCCAGCGAGGCACTTCTTCTTCCAAACTGGCACAGCACAGAATACGCGTCTTACCCACCTCAATTAAGTATGATGCTTCCGCCGTGGAAACGAAGTCCTCCGTAATTTTGATTGGGCGTAATTGATCCGTTTTCCTGCCGTCGATTCTTGTCATGCTTTACCTTTTTAATGTGACTTTAGAGGCTTGAGTTCTAGGGTAACTTCCCAGTACCTTCAATTGCGCAGCCATCTCTCTCAGATGATCCAAAGCCTTATCGACTTTCGTCTCCCCTATTTTGCCTACAAAGTCCACGTAGAACCAGTATTCAAAAGGGGATAGAGGATTGGGTCGCGATTCGATTTTGAGCAGGTCGATATCGCGCAATGCGAAAACGCCCAGGATTCTGAACAGGATGCCGGTTTGATTCTTTTCGGGCATAAAGACGATACTGGTTTTGTACTGTCCATGGCCGGATGTTTTGGCAGCATTGGGCGTAATAGCCAGAAACCGGGTAAAGTTATTCGGTAGATTCTGAAGATTGCTGCGCAGCACTTTTAGTTTATAAAGTTTGGCGGCATACGCGCTAGCAATGGCCCCGATTTGTTCCGGTGCTTCTTCCGATATGGATTTGGCGGCACCGGCGGTATCGAAAAAAGCTACGGGTCGGATTCGACTTTCCTTGGCAAAAAAATGACTGCACTGCGCTAGCGCCTGTGGGTGCGAACGCACCTGTGTCAGATTTTTTAATCCAGTGCTGGGATGGCACATGAGCGCATGCTCCACCTTCAAATGTGTCTCACCTACAATTTGGAGGTTATGGGTTAAGAGCAGATCATAATTTTGATGAATGCTACCCGCTAAGGAATTTTCAATGGGAATCACACCTTGATCCGCTTTTCCCTTTTGCACTGCAAGAAATACATCTTCAAAAGTTTCGCATGGCACCGTCTGGCAACGGGGTCCGAGCAATTGTTTGCAGGCTAGATCGCTATAGGCGCCATGCACACCCTGGAATGCTGCTTTCATAGATTTATAATTTAGTAATCCCCGGTATCCGTCGGGCCCCGGCATAATGGTCCACAAAGTAGGGTGCTTCCAGACTGGAATAGGCAACGCCGATACTGGTCGCGGAGTGGATGAAATAGTTGTTGCCTATGTAAATGCCGGTATGGTCGATTACCCAGAAATGCTTGAAGAATACCAGATCGCCTGGCTTGAGATCTTCCTTAGCAACCGCGTTCCCTTTAAGTGACATGGCCATGGCATTATGCGGCAATTCTATCCTGTATACTTCCGAAAACACTTGCCGGACGAATCCGGAACAATCCATGCCGGACCGGCTCTGGCCGCCAAAATGATACGGCACCCCTAAATACGATTCCGCCACTTTACGCAATCTGGAAACTTCACGCCCAAGGATTGGAGCAAAAGAACCTGCCGCCAACGCCGGTCGCACTGCTGTGGGCGTAACTGAGGCATTTGGCATCACGTACCTGCCGGCAGAACGGACGAAATACGGCCGGACTCGGGGACCGCAAGATAAAAGGAAACCGGCTAACAGAATTGCGGAGCTATTCTGAAGCCTCATTCTGGATGGGTCGAGTTATGCCGCGCAAAGTTTTTCGGTGGCACCGGCAATTTGGAACAGGGATTCTTCTTGGAAGGCTTTGCCGATGTATTGAAGACCGATGGACAACTTGCCTACGCGGCTGATAGGCTGCGAGATGGCAGGTAGTCCAGCCAAGTTTACGGCCACTGTATAGATATCCCCCAAGTACTGAGCCATGGGATCCGTTTCTATGTTGCCGACCTTTTGGGGCAAGTCCGGCATGGTGGGAGTGGCTACCACATCGCATGTCTCAAATGCCTTGTTGAAGTCGTCGGTAATCAGCCTACGCACCTTTTGCGCCTGCATATAATAGGCATCGTAAAATCCGGAACTGAGCACATAGGTGCCCAGGAGAATGCGCTTCTTGACTTCCTCACCGAAACCCTGCGACCGGGTCTTGGAATAGAG
Organism: Fibrobacteria bacterium; assembly: GCA_043721115.1. Taxonomy (GTDB): domain Bacteria; phylum Fibrobacterota; class Fibrobacteria; order UBA11236; family UBA11236; genus Chersky-265. Next base: position 8,790 of record JAYSRH010000297.1, read on the forward strand.
ACCAAACAGATCCTTGGCGTCCTTGGCGCGAGTGGTATACCGCACTCCATCAAAACGAGATAGGTTGGCGGATGCTTCTGCGGTGGCGATTACGTAATAGGCGGCAATCGCATACTTGAAACTGGGAATAGAAATCTCCCGAATGACGGCACCGTTCTTTTCCAAGGTCTCGAGGGTTTTTTCCACGGCGGCGCGCACCACAGGACTTAGGCCTGCTCCAAAAGCTTCCTTGGGCATTCCAATCACTTTACCATGAATCCCTTTACCCAGAGACGCGGTAAAATCAGGAACGGGAATTTGTGCGGACGTCGCATCGTGATTGTCCCATCCGCAAATGGCGTTTAGCAGCAAAGCAGAATCTTCCACACGATGGCTGAAGGCACCGATCTGATCCAAAGACGAGGCATAAGCGACAAGCCCATAACGCGAGACTCGTCCGTAAGTGGGTTTGATGCCCACGATGCCGCAGCAAGCCGCAGGCTGCCGGATGGAACCACCGGTATCCGATCCTAAAGAAATATCTACTGCGCCTGAGGCGACGGCCACAGCCGAACCTCCAGACGATCCACCTGCTATGACGCTTTCATCCAAAGGATTACGCGGTGCACCAAAAGCGCTGGTCTCAGAAGTGGAACCCATCGCGAACTCATCCATATTGGTTTTGCCAACCGGAA
>JAYSRH010000298.1:0-3581 GCA_043721115.1 Fibrobacteria bacterium
GAGGCGCTCGATCCATCTCCTCCAACCGGGGGACGCACCCGACATGTCGAGCTCGTCCTCGACGTCCATCTTGAACCCCTTCGACATGCGGTACAAGCCAACAGCGATGACGACGACGCCGAGGACCCCGACAAGCACCCGCCCGAAGCTATGGGCCATCAGCGTCGAAGAGATGTCGGTGACCTTCTGGTTGCCGTCGGGCGTCTTCGACGAGTTGCGCGCCAACATGATCGCGCTGAAGGCGAAGGTTGTGTACATGATGGCGCTGGCAATGTAACCACCATGTTGGACCTCGATATTCCCAACATTTGTAACACCATTAACTACGATTAGCGTGGAATCTGAAGACCCTGATTCAAAAGACTCACCAATTTTAATTTGAGTAGAAGCGATCAATTTAAGTTCAAATACCTTCACGAACGGCAAAGTAAAACTTCCATCAGCATTGGTGATCGCGCTGTCTTTACCCACCCTTACCACTGCACCGGAAATCGGTCCATCGATATCAGAGAAGACTCGTCCGGATACTGATGTGTAGGGCCTAGACCGCACCCTAATACTTACTAAGCGGGATGTTGTGTGGTTTCCGGCCATATCGAATGCAATAGTTTTCAGGGATACGGAAACAGAACCAATTGGAACGGAGTATGAGAATTTAAAGGGTGGCGTCAAATTTCCGGCTGCCTGACCTGCTAAAGTATCATTCACATAAAATTCAACCTTGGATATGGCAATATCATCATAAGCTGAAACAGTGGCGGATTGGACTGTACCTTCGAGAAACTCCGTGTCGGATAAAGGGGAAGTTATTTGCACCGTTGGGGCTAAATGCGAAGTATCATTTTGAAGCAGGATCTGGCTGATTTGTAATCCACCCGGTCCGGAAACGCCATTCCTTACCAAGGTTCCCACATTCGTCATATAGGCATATCCATTGTGCAGATGAACATTGGATGTTTGATTTTGGCCCATCTTAAATAAAAAGGTGGAAATTATGGGTGCCGTACGGTCAAAAACGTTAAAAATTGGATTTCGCATATTAGAATTAGCATCCGTGGACAAGGCAAAAGATCCTTCTACGCCAATATGTCTTGCCTGATATAAAGTAGAACTTGCTCCAAGAATGATTGGAGTAGCGGGATTGCTAATATCAATCAGGACTATGCCCCCACCACTTCCAGGAAGCAATCCATCCGCAATATATGCCGTATTCCCGATGACCTCGACATCTGAGCTATTTGAGGTTAAACCGCGCGTATAAACTTGGCCCATTACTACCGGGTTACTGGGATCCGCAACATTTATGGTCTGAACCGGACCGCGGCCGCTGGTAATAACTGCGACTGTGCCGGAAACGGCCACGCCGGTCAGGCTCCCGGCAGGATAATTGATCCGACCTAATTGAACCGGATTGGCAGAGTCTGAGACCGAGTAAATAGACAAACCTAAATCGTCAACAACATAAGCCTTAGTACCTGAAACAAAAAGATCAAAGTTTTTTGCTGGCGTAGTCGCACTTCCAAGGATTTCCGGTAGTGATGGATTTGAAATATCTACAATAAGTAATTGGTTTCCATCAGCGACATAGGCTCTATTATTCACCACCTTGACATCATTGGCATTTCCCGGTGTATTTATGGTTCCTACGAGTATTGGAAGGGACGGAATCGAAATATCGACTATATGTAAACCCGCAGCCCCAGAAGCCGCATAGGCAAAATTGCCATTCACCACCACGCTATTCGCATATCCAGTGAGGGGTAAATAGGAAAGTAATCGAGGAGAGAATGAGATAACATCGGCCTGAATTTGCACGGTGTGTCCGCTATTGGATATGGTAATCGTATCATGGCCTGGCCTCACTGCAAAAGCCTGCCCAGAAACTATTCCAAAATTAATGACATTCAAATCACTCGACATATATGTCGTGCCTTTAAGGGTACTGGTTAAATTCAAACTTGTGCCATCACTCAATATTCCGGTAACTGTTAACTGACGCGTTACATCGGCGGGTTGAATGGTATTGGCAACTAGGGTAAAGTTTCGAGGATTTACCTGCAAAGAAGTCAAGGCTGATGCAAGGTTGAAGCTTAATGGGTCGGTGGGATTACTGCTCGTCTGAATTTCCAGACCATCACGAATGCCATCCCCATCAGTATCCGGGGACAATGGATTAGTTATAAATCCATCCACTCCCGCAATCAATTCTTCACTGTCCGAGATCCCATCTCCATCGGTGTCGGCATTTCGGATGGCGGTTCCGGCCTGAAACTCCTGCAAATTTGTTAAGCCATCACCATCTAGATCCAGAGAGGCATCGAGGGGATCGTTTGGATTTAAACCTTGCGCGATTTCATAATCATTGGGCATGCCATCCCTATCCGCATCCGTTCCAGTGGATACGGTGATGAAAATGGTTTTGAGAATGGCTTCGTATGAGGCTGTAATCAAGACTCTTCCGCTTGAGACGGCTGTAACGAGGCCATTCGAGTCGATGGTGGCTACAGAGCGGTTGGTACTTAGGTAGGTTATGCCAGAATCGGATCGAGTTACGTTTTTGGTAGAGCCATTGGGCATGGTAGCGATAACTGAAAGTTGGGTGGTGGCGCCGATGGCACTGAGAACTGGGTTTGCGGTTGAGAGAGTGATATTGGTGGGGACGCGAATTTCAGGCTTGAATTGTATGGAGTCGCTACCATTGCCTACATTCGCAAGAACTGAAATTATGGAAGATTCACCATAGCGAGTTCCAGTGGAGTCTTTGCAGGTGGCCCTAACTCGTGCGCGGCTAACGCCAGCGGGCACATTGAATATTTGATACGATCCATCGCTCTGTACCTTGGCTGAACGATTCAAGATGGAAACCACGCAGTTGGTATCCAGTTGCTGGGCATTGAGGAGTGCCGCTGTATACGTAAGCGTGATGATTAAGATTAATATCAATTTATTCACTTATACTTCCCTAATCGTCCAAATTTTGGTTGAGAAAAGATCGTAACCAAGGATAAAAGCGCTTCCATTCGAATATCCATATTTTGGAACAAAAATATTTTCCTAATGCGCTCTACATAAACGGTAGGCTCATACGTGATTCGAGCCAGCTTGATACCCTTATCAAATACTTCAAGATCAGGGCTCCAACTATCAGGGTGAATGAGAGTCAAGTCTCTAGATTGGAAATTCAAAAACTTGGTATTTTTCCAGAAGCCACGCTGCTTGAATACGCCAATTCTTTCATACTTTTCAAAAAATTCTACGGTACGAAAAAATGTGTTAAATTGAAGGCCAAATTCAATTCCGCCAAAATGAAGACTGAGAATCTTATTGGGTCGCGTCCCCAGTTGCATCTTGTCAGTAACCGTACATACCACACCAGCATCATCCGCAATCTGAAAATTAGCAGGATATCCCCTATGCTCGAATGTTATGCGTAGGATCTTGGTTGCTCCCTGAAGCATATTTTTAGAAAGGAATAAGGAATTTCTGCAGAATATGGCTTCAACAAATTGAAACCACACGATGATCGCAAGCAAAACAGTTACTACTCCAATCAAAAAATAGTGCATATTATTGTCGACCCA
>JAYSRH010000299.1:0-9398 GCA_043721115.1 Fibrobacteria bacterium
ACCTTTTTCGACACCGATCAAAAACTGGCTAAGGTGAACTTGACCAAATTCGGCAATCTTATCAATGCTTCCGTACTTTCCGTAATATTGAAAGGGGACACCTTGTTTTTCGGTACGGAAAAAGGCGTGCTAAAAACCGCCGTCGACTGGAACAACATCTTGTCCAACAAGTACAGAAGTATTTTCGATCCCAATATTTGGATGCCTGTCGAGTTTCCCCCGCAAAAGCCGACGTTGGATTCGCTAAGCGATTCCGCTTCGGTTCAGGTTGTGGATACCGTTGCCAGACAATTCAACCATCTGGTTTGGCATGGGGATTCTCTGGAATCTTATTCCCGGGGAAATGTGAGGTACGGGCCGATTGAGGTGGAGGCCGTATTAGGCAAATCATTAAAAATCGGAGGGAAGACCTATCCAACGCTAAAATTTTTTGATGTTTCCGATCAGATTGGAGACAGAATTTTTCTAGGTGGTCCGAATATATTCGTATTGCTTTCAGACGCTAAATCGAGCGACCCGAAGTCCGCCAATTTTTCTTGGATGCGCAAATCTGAAATGCCGGAAGAACGTCTTTTCAATATAGTCTCGCAAGGTTCAAGCACATTGGCATTGTCCCAAACACAATTGTACAGATTCGAAAACAACAAGTGGTCGACGGTTCCCGGCTATGCATTTTACTCACCAGAAATCCTGGAGCGGTCTTTGCGAAATCTTGCAGTTGATAAGGATGGCGGCGCCTACATCGGCACTTGGGGCCAAGGGATAGCCCGTTTAAAAGGCGGAGAGCAAACTCTATGGAATGGCGGAAACTCTCCGTGCATGGATACGGTCCTTTACAATTACACGGTTGTTTATTCTACCAGTGGCATTCATGAGGGCGGTATGTGGGCTACACTACTCAAAAAAGATAACGCGAATAGCTACGACCTTGTGTACCTTGACCTCACCCGAGGTGAAGTCCTTTGTCCAAACCTGAGCGGCAGTGGCAAGGCCACACATAATGTGAAAGTGCTTTCAGACAATCTAGTAGCCGTGGCGGGCGAGGGCGGAACCGATCTCTATACCTATGATAATGCTGGTGGATTTCACGCCAAGGCTTGGAAATCTATCCGTTCCGGATCGACTACTGAAAGCTGGGATACCGAAATGGATGCGTTTGGGCGCGTTTGGAGTTTGATGCTGGGCCGCCTTGTTTATGCTGAAAGTCTACAAACTGCCGGATTTTCTCCTGAGCCGAAAACCTTTGATGATTTCACAGGTCAGGATTGCCGCCAAATGGAACGGGACCAGGCCGGGTCATTTTGGATTGGTTGCACCAATGGGCTCTTCCGTTTTTCTCCAGCGCAGGTTGTTGATGCGAGCACTAGCCAAAGATTTACGCTCGACGATGGTTTGCTCTCCAATACAATTACGGATGTTTCCGTTAACAAGGAAAACGGTCAGGTGTGGGTGGCTACGGATATCGGTGTCAACATGTACGAGAGCGGGATTCGGCCTTTATCGACATCATTCAACACTATCAAAGTGTATCCGAATCCGTTTCGCGCACAACATCGATATGTTCTTTTTGAAAATCTTCCTGCAGGCGTTGACATCAAGATCCATACTCAATCCGGAAATGTGGTAAGGACATTCCCATCCTCCACGATAAAGGGCGGACAATGCCAGTGGGATGGCAATAATACGGCCGGAAATAAAGTGACGCCCGGGATATATCTTTACAGTATTGCAGGTAGCGGAAAGAATACCCAAGGCAAGATCATTGTGGCGCGTTGAAAATAAACGGATGCTGGGGCAGCGCACTGCATGACAAATCCGTTGCGTTACTTAGCGAAAGGGATCCCTACCGGTCTTCCGCTTCCAATATTAGCTGGCCCATTGCAAGGTGCATTCTGGATAGTGGGAGCTGCTCCAGGGCCAGCAAAAGGGCTGTCCACCCTCATTGGTCATTCCGAACGGAATCAGCTAGAGGAAGCTTGGGCGCTATTACAGGAAGGATCAGTGGCTTTTGATGTAGGCGCTCACTCCGGCCTTTACACCCTGCTCTTTGCAAAGCGGGCTCGGCGCGTTTATAGTTTCGAACCCCTGCCCCGTAACTTGCGCTTCCTGCACCGAACTCTGGAATTGAACAACATTTCAAATGCCGTTATTGTGCCTTTCGCACTGGCGGGCTCTACCGGGGCCACCTCCTTTAAAGAGGGCGAGCACAGTTCTGAAGGCCGATTGGACTTGGCTGGGGAGATTCCGGTTTTTGGAATCACTTGTGCGGATTTCGCTGCAAAGTACGCGGCTTGGCCGGACCTTCTCAAAATTGATGTGGAAGGTGCAGAGCTGGAACTGCTAAAAGGCAGTCAGGAATTCTTCCGCCAGCGCCACCCGTTGCTCTTGCTATCCACTCACGGTGAATCCATCAAGGCGGAGTGTCTTAAACTTCTGAGGGAGCTGGGATACAGAAAATTCAAACCCTTGGATGCCGGCTCAGAAGAGCACGCAAAAGAATTCTCGATAGGGTTATAGTGTCCGTATTCGAAGGACGAGAACAAGAGCAGAAACTGAAAGTGAGCGCACGCCCAAAAATAGTCGCCTTGGGTTTCAGCGCCTCTACATGGTGGCATTTCATTTTAATTGGATTCATCGGCTGCCTTTTTGCCTGTAAATATTTGCCCAGACTATCCATCACCTCCATTCCGGCGGCAGCTGGCTATTTTTCCGTGTTTGCCTTGCAATTTGCCCTACTTAGCCAGTTGGCAAAACGTTCCTCCGAAGGCAATGTTCTAAAATGGTTTTTGTTGGCAGCATCAAGCATTTGGGTCGCGGCACTGTTTATTGTTTACCAAAGAATGGATCCAGCAGCATTGAACGTAGACCGATGGAGCGCGTTGCACAACTTTTGGCATGCGCTGGTAAATGGTCAGTATCCTTATCAGGCAAAATCCCATCTCAACCATAATATTAGCGGTTTCCCCGGATTGTTTTTGCTCGCTGCCCCTTTTTATTGGGTAGGAGATGTGGGCTTGATGCAATTTGCTGGATGGATTGGCTTTGCAATCATAGCTCGAAAGGTTTTTCAGGGTACATGGATACCGAGTTTTTTGCTTATGCTCTTGATCGGCCTGCCCGCTTTTCTTTACGAGGTTGAATGTCGCAGCGACCTGTTCACAAATATGGTCGCAGTGGTTTGGGCGCTGTATTTCTGTTCCAAGCCCAGCTTGACGAATGGACGGCGATTGTTCCTATGGGCAATTGTGTGGGGATTACTCCTTTCTACTCGCGGCATTGTTGTGATTCCACTAGTTCTTTTATCGGCGCAATTTTTACGCACGCGCGGATTTTGGAGTACACTTGGATTTGGAGTCGTGGTAACCGCAGTGTTTCTGGCAACTTTCGCTCCGTTTTATGTTTGGAGTCCCACTCTTTTTTGGTATCACAATCCTTTTTATGTGCAATCCGGGAATATTCCCATTTGGCTATTGGCCATGGTCATATTCATTTGTGCCTATTTGGGGTTTAAGGATAATGCCGGCGACTTTATTTTCAGAAATGCCGCCATGGTTTTATTCACCACAGTGCTGGTTTGTCTAGGAATGAAAGTGAATGCGGCAGGAGCTGGAAATGCAATTTTTCAAAACCAATTCGATATCAGCTATTTTACCTTGAGCCTCCCGTTTTTGTTGATTTCATTGGGGAAAACTCTGGAGCGCGGGTTCATTCAAGCGGAAAGTAATTCTCGGTAGATTGTCTCCAAGCCCAAAATTTCCTTTCGCACATCATGCTGCTTTTCCACATGCTGCCTACCGATTCCGCCCATCGCCCCCCAAGAGCCCGCGATTTCTGCCATTTTAAGAGCCAGTGAGGAAAGGGCTTCCACGTCTCGTTCCGGAGCCAAAAGGGCGCTTCCGTCGGGCACCGTAACATACGGTATGTCATCATGCAGAGAAGAAAGTATGGGCATGCCGGAAGCTTGAGCTTCAAGCAATACCGTGGGCGCGCCGCCTTCCCCGTCACCATCCTGGGAAGTGCAAGAAGGCTGGAAAAGAATATCATGGTCTTGCATTTTTTCGCGCATGGTCGACAACGGTAGATAACCGAGAATGCGAACCTTTTGGTCGATGCCAAGGTGCCTGATTAGGGCCTCCATTGAAGGTCGCAAGGGGCCATCTCCGATAATGTTCAACTCCCAGGGAAAAGTGGATTTATGCTTTGCCAAAGACCGTAGCCCCCATTCCAACCCTTTTTTTTCCACCATGCGGCCCACAAAAAGAAACCGAATCGGGCGATTCCCATCCCAAGTTCTGGCGCGGAAAACATAGTCGGAAGTATTTATGGCGATTCGCTGCAACCGAATGCGATTTTCATGGCAGCCTAGTGCGGCCAACTTTTTAACCATAGCAGGTCCTTCAACTAAGAAGGCTTGGCCCCTTTTAAATAAAAGAGCATATCCATAACGCGCACGTCGAAGAAATTCTTTTTGGCTTACGTCGGAACCATAAAAATTGACTACAGTGGGCAATTGTAAGTTTTGCGAAAAATCCAAGGACACGCAGGCTCGGTAGCCGTTGTGAATATGTAGAAGTGAAGGCTTGAGAGCAAGTGATTCCGCTAGGCAGGTGCGATAATCGGCCTGTGCATACCGGCCCAGCACTTTTGCCCAAAGCGCCGCTAAGCGATTCTGGGTCGGATATGAACGGAGAAACGCAGCATGGGGCAGTGGATAGTTGGACGTATATTCACGCTTGGCGGCTAAAATGAGCGGCTTAAAATCCTGTGCATGGGACAGGTACTGCCAGATGAAGGTTTCAGTAAGGGGGAGGTAAGAGTTGAGTAAATGGAGGCAATTGGGCATGATGCTGTATCGCTGGTTAAAACCGGGTGAAGAAGCAATCCTGCGCGTTCGCTCCATTCACAATGGAGGACCACATCAAGATTTTGTATTCTTCAGCGAGTAAGATATCAGGATTTATAATAATGCGAACCACCGAGAATCAAGTGACGGTTGTGAAATCTAGTCGAATAGATATGAGCAGGCAAATGGAAGGCAGGCAAATAGAACTATGGAACAGCTTGATCCAAAAAGATCCGACCACGACTTTTTTCCAAACACCCAATTGGTTCAATATCGCCGCGAGGCATTATGCTGCAGAAATTTTCCTGTTTACATTTCCAGTAGCCGGAACCTTCGCTTGTCTTCCCTTGCTTCGAAAAAGACGATATGGAGCCTATCGTTATTTCAGTCCATTTGGAACCTATGCGGCGTTGCTTTGTGAACAAAAACTGGACTTGGAATCTATCGCTTTTATACAGCGGGATCTGGAACAATACAACCTACAGCTGACCTCTTCCCCGTTCACGCAAAATCCCATAGTGGTTGGAAAACGCATTCCTGCAAAAGTCCAGGTCATCGACTTGGCCGCACTCGATCCCGCTAATTTGATGCGAGAATGGGACGAAGGCCAACGCCGCAGGACAAGGGTGGCAAAACGGGAGGGGGTCAAGGTGCGCCGCGCCGTCAGCCTAAGCGATTGGGATGCCTATTTCCGGCTGTACCAGCTTTCCGTTGAGCGCTGGGGCGGAGCGGCTAGAGTCGTGTACCCGCATAATTTGTTTGAAGATATTCGTGCGACTTGCGGACAAAATTCAGAAATGGTATTGTGGCTCGCGGAACACGGCGGAGAAGTCGGCGCCGGGTATCTCACTTTTTATCATGGTAGCCATGTTATTCCATGGCATGGAGGTGCCGATGAGCGGTTTTTTGCTTTGGGGGCCACCCAAATATTATTCCTCACTATCATCGAAGATGCGAAAAATCGTGGGTATTCGATTTTTGATTTGACTGGCAGCGGTGGGTTAAGCGGTGTTGAGGCCTTTAAAGCCAGGTTTGGAACGAGTACAATGGAGTTCGATTCTTCCCTGAATCAGGTGGGGATGTATGGAGTACTTGTTGGCCTCAAAGCGAAAATTAAGGGAAGTCCTTAAGTTGGCTAAAGCCCGCAACATTTCACGTAGCCTAGTCTGCATTGGTTTTATGCTTGCGAATATTTATGGCCAACATGCGAATGTATTCATTAGCCAAGCCAACGAACCCAATGAGCCAACCATAGCCATCGATATAAAAAATCCATTGCGCCTGGTGGCGGGATCCAACCAAAACAATGTTTATCTCTCCGAGGATGGAGGGCGGACATGGAGCGAAAATGAACTGACTTCACGTTTCAACGTACGTGGTGATCCCTGCGTCACGGTTGATACTACCGGGTCCTTCTATTTCTTTCATCTTTCAGATTCTATTTCAGGACAAGGATATTTTCTGGATCGAATCGTATGCCAACGGTTGGATTCCCTAAGCAAGGCTTGGACACCGGGTACGGGAATCGGCTTCAACTCCAATTCGAGGCTTGCCAACCAAGATAAGGAATGGGCCATGGTGGATCCAAACAGTAATGCTATTTACGTTACCTGGACTCAATTCGATCGGTATCGCGGCACCGATCCGCAAGACAGCAGCAACATCCTGTTTTCCAAATCCACGGATAAGGGCGAGACATGGAGCAGTCCCATTCGGATAAATGAAATCGCAGGGAGAGTGGAAGATGGAGACAATACTGTTGAAGGAGCCGTACCGGCCGTGGGACCAGAGGGGCAGATCTATGTGAGTTGGGCGGGCCCGGCGGGTTTGCGCTTCGACCGATCCCTGGATGGCGGTGTGACTTGGATGGCAAAAGATGTTTTAATCGATCCCATGCCGGGTGGATGGGACTTTAACGTTCCAGGACTTTTCCGGGCTAATGGCTTTCCGACTACCGCTGCCGATCTGGGCAAGGGGCCCTTTCGCGGGAACATTTACGTTTGTTGGTCGGATCAAAGTCTTGGCAGCACCGATACCGAAATCTGGTTGAAAAAATCACTAGATGGCGGTTTGACATGGACCGCGAAGTCGCGAGTCAACAATGATGGTCCAGGCCACCACCAATTTTTTCCATGGATGGCACTGGATCAAAGCACCGGATATCTTTGGATTGTTTTCTATGATCGGCGGGGACATGTGGACAATTCTACGGATGTGTATTTGGCATGTTCCAAAGACGGTGGTAACACCTTTCAGAATGTTCGCATAAGTCAAACGTCCTTTGTGCCGCAACCAGCATATTTTCTGGGAGATTATTTGAATATCTCGGCTTCGCAAGGCGTGGTAAGGCCTATCTGGATGCGTATGGACAGCGTTTCTGGTTCGTGGGTTCGCAGCGTTTGGACCGCTTTGGTGGATACGGGAAACGTTGGTGTCAATTCCGTTTCCATCCGCTACTTTGCAAAATCAGGTATAAATTTAACCGGTCGCTGGAGCCAATTCGTTGCCCATTCCGGTTTCGCTCGCTCGCGGGGCGACTCCTATTATGACATGTTGGGACGATGGCTGCAAACGGACCCCAACTTGAAAAACCTTAGTGAAGGGAACCAAAATCCCCGCAAAAAGCCTGGAAGGTATTCCCCCGGTGAAAATGGGAGGGCCAATAACCGAACTATTAGCATTTTGCCCATCGCATGGATCTTGCTGATGGGTATAGGTGTTTTTGCTGTTGCCATTTTATTTATGCTTAATCGCTCAAAATGAACGACTATGAAAAGTAAAACCAGTGTGGCCGTAGAATTTTTGCGCAGGCTTGTGGAGAAAGAGTTCCGGGAGGACTTTGGTGTATGCGATTCTGCTCAAGTGGAATTGATAGTGGCCGCATGGATGGATGATGAAAAGGATGCCGCCTGGCGTTTTGCAGAATTGGAAGCTTTTTCACCTGGCGCGAAGCGCATTTTGGACATGGCTTGCGGCTGCGGGACGGCCGTTTTCTGGGGGCTAATTCACGGTCTGGATATGTACGGCATTGATCCCAATCCTGACAAGCATCGCTTTTTGAAGTTAAAATCTAAGGAATACGGGTACCCGGAAGCATGGTGGTCCCGGTTTCATATGGGTGTTGGCGAAAGTCTCCCTTATCAGGATGCAGAATTTGATGCTGTTCTGTCCTATCAGACCTTGGAGCACGTGCAGAATCCGCGTCAAGTCTTGGCTGAACTCATCCGTGTTACCCGGATAGGCGGCTGTGTAAACCTTCGCTTTCCTGATTATCGTGGCACCTATGAGGCACACTACCAGCTTCCCTGGTTGCCGCTATTTCCTAAAGCAGCGGCCAAACTATATCTCCGCTTGTTGGGTCGTCCGTGGCACGGGCTTCAGGGTATTCAATACGTGACCGGCCCCAGTGTGAAAAAGTTACTCCAATCTCTGCTCGAGGAACATCCTGCATGGCGCTTGGATATACACAACGGTTCCAAAACCCGTTTTTTAAAGGCGATGGCGACTAAAGGATTACCAACCTGGAGTGGTTTGTATTGGCCATATTTTGTGTTGACCTATTTTCGAATTTTGTTTCGCCGAGATTTGGAAGTGAATTATTTCATCCGCGTCGTGGCCAAATGAATTTAAACTCAACCTTCCGATGGAGAGCTTTGCGGTTTTTCGGCTATTACCAAATAAGCCCAGGTCCAGATTTCGGTTTTATCCAACTTATCAAGTCCTAAAAAAACCAGCTGAAGTAGAATTCCCAGTGCGGGAATTAAAGGAAAATATTTCAGCGGCCCACGATTCAGTCGGAATAAATTATAAACGAGAAGCTGACCGAATGTCACCCAAAAACCGGACAAAGCGAGTACTTCGATCTTGGCAAAGCCCGCTTTCAGAAACAGATGATTCAATCCGTACTTCGAGTAGCGGAAAAAATCTCGTGGCTCTTCGTGCAAATGCCAAATGAAAGGCACCGTGTATAGCGCCGATCCCCCAGGCTTTAGCAGGCGGAAGCATTCCGAGATCGCCGTTTGTGGTTCTTCCAAATGTTCGAGAACGGCGGTGCAAATAGCACTGTCGAAGACGCCATCTTTGAATGGGGTTCGATAGGCGTTGCTATGTACGTCGACGTTTTTTGCGCTGTGCAAACTACTGGGTTGGTCTATTCCAATATGACGGGTCACTATGCCTGAGGTGAAATTGAGCATCGGCTTGGTTCCGCAACCAATGTCGATTAATTTTCCGCGCACGTATTTTGGCATCGATTCGCGCAGGGCGCGATTGCCGATAAAGGTGACGAGCCAGCTGTGACTTTTATTACAATTGGCAAGCCAATTTAAACTTTTCATGCCCTCATCACTTTACGAAATGCCTTGATCACATCCTCTACATCCGCATCGGATAAAGCGGCTGAGAGCGGAAGGGAAATGGTGCGGTCACCGATGTCGGCAGCTACCGGAAAGTCACGCCGATGCCAGCCCAAGGTTTTACGATAGTAGGGGTGATCACACAAGGCCCGATAGTGCACGCCCACTCCGATATTTTCCGCCGTCAGGGCTTCAAGCAC
>JAYSRH010000300.1:0-3572 GCA_043721115.1 Fibrobacteria bacterium
CGCCCTTGGACAACACCCCGACAGTCATGGAAAGCTCCACATCCCGCCCGCGCACCGCATCCATCCGAATCCAAAAATCCACCGCATCCCCGCCCCGCAAATACCCCAGTGGATAATCGACCACGAATTTGTCAATGACTTTGTCCACGGCCTTTCCGTTTTCCGGCCCAATGAAATTGCTGCTCAAAACATGCCGTGATGACATGGTATTCAGCGGCTGCACATACCCGTACAGATACGGATCCGTCCGCACCGCCTGCACACTTTGCGAGAACAGCCAGCCCCGCGCACTAAAAGCATGGGCAATGCCGCCTAGGTAACCGATAAGTGACGCCGACGATCCATCGGTTTCCGTAGCCGAATAGATCACATCATCCAGCATCAGTTCCCCAAACACCTGCAAACCCCATGGCACCCGCACCGACCCATCAAAACTCAGCGCAAGGTTCGAATACCCATCCTTGAAATCATTATGGAAAAAAGCAAATGGATTGCCATCGCGCAAATCCGGAACTTTGCCGCCGATGATCTCCGTCTCAGTCATTCCCAAAGTGGCCGGACCCACATCACCTTCCAGCCGATGGGCTATAAGGGTTTTAATTCGGTCGTCATACACGCGCTTATGGGCATTGTTGGCTTGATTCTGATCCGCATAATGCCGCTGCCGATACTCCTCGGACCCAACCGGGTACCCGGTGCCGGAAGAATCACCGCTTGGCGTCCCCTCAAGCCACGGGTTCAAGCTGGACAATAGGAAACGATACCGAATATAGGGCGTCTTAAGCGCGAACTCAGCCGCATTGTGATAGGGAACCGATCGGCTCAAAGCCAGTCCAAAGTCCGGGGAGGGGGACCAGTGCACCTGAAACCGACCCACCGTAAATGCAAAATTTTCGTTTTCGGCATGGAAATAGCCCAGGGAGGGCTCATTCAGGTCCACTTCCTTGGCGGCCAAGGGCAGATTAAAGCCGTAGGCATCCCCGTGCCAGGCGGCCAAATCGCGGCGGAGGCCTAGGCGGAAGTAAACAAAAGTATGGGGCGAAACCGGGTAGTGGAGTTCCGTTTTGAGGGCGGGGGGAAGTTCGGTCCAAGTATGGGCGAGTTCGGGGTTGATGCGCACCGAGCCCCAGCCGGAGCCGAAGGATTCAAAGGGGTGGCTAAAGGGGTAGCTGCGTTCCAGGGGGTAGGCGCCGAAATCGACTGTCAGAGAGAAGGGATAAGTGTGCAGGGTATCCTGGCTAAATGTGGGGGTTGCTAAGGCGGCGGTGAACAGAGTGGTGCATATCAATCCCAGTCGGGCCCGGTTGACTAAAAATCGAGTGAGCTGTTGGGAGACCAAGCCGGGCATGGGCAGAATTATAACTCATAACTACTGGCACATGTCGCCCTTGCCGCATTTTGAACCAGCCAGGCAGATTCCAGCCAGGAATAGCGGTGCCAGTTCAGTTCAGTTACTTCCGGATGGCACTTTGTACCGCCAAGTGGATCTCCTTCCTCAGAAGCTTCAAGTCGATGCCGCTGCCGGGATGCTCCATGGCTTCCCGAAGCGTGTTGTTGATGAGGGTTTGATAGGGAACGTGCTTCCGGCTGGACAGGGTCTGGAAGTACTCCAAAATATCGGCGTCGAGCCGAAGCGTCTTTTGCACCTTGTTCTCACGGAAAAACTTCCCGCGTTCTCCTCCGCTGAAATCGTACTCCTTCTTCATCTTGTACCTCCTGGCAAGTTCGTGGGATGACCTCTTCTCCTTTGGAATGTTCCTCATCCGGAACGGAAAGCGCCAAGGGAAAGGCATCCCAGGTGGGGTGGACTTGCCCGGCCGGGCTTTGGGATGTGAGGTGGAATCTTTAAAACTCTTTGGATTGGGCGTGGTCCTTAAAATACCGGGTCAAGTCGTCCTTGGTCGCTTCCTTGTTCAGATAACCTAAAACCAAATCCGCCAGTTCTTCTTCCCGAGTCTCCAGCACGATAAACCCGTTGATGGATAAAAATACCAGGGCACTTCCCACAGCCGTCCGCTTGTTAGCATCCAGAAAAGGATGGTGAGTCGCCAGGGCTGTCACGTAGGTTGCCGCCATCTCGAAAAGGTCCATGAGAAAGCGACCATCGAAGCTGGCTTGGGGAGCCGAGACCGAGGCCATGAGGCTGCCTTCGTCCCTTACTATTGTGGGGCTGTGGGTCAGAGAGGCTTCAGCCTTCTGAATGTAGAGAACCTGTTCCAACGAAAGGAAAATAGGATCGCTCATCGACCCAACTTATCCAAGGTCTTGCGGTGGCGTTTGGCGACATCCGCATAGATTTCCTTGATGTCGACGGGCTTCAAAAAAAGGCCGCCATTCTTGGTCGAGACATCGAAAGACGCGCCATCCTTGATGTTGAGGAGTTCCAAAATAGCCTTGTCGAGAATGATCCCTTGGCTGTTGCCTATACGAGTGAGCTGCTTGATCACGGGACGCCTCCGTTATATAGATGTTATAACATAAGAATACGTCTTTCCGGGAGGGCGGGCAAGCCCCAAAAGAGGAAACTCAGGGCCAAAATCCCTCGGAAACTAAAAGCCACGCGTCAGGCTTAGGTGAAGGGCCAAAAAGGGCGAGGCGGGACTGAATCCACGTCTTGACATGTACCCTTCCTGGTGGTACACTTGAATGGAAAATGAGTACCATTGTCATCTCAGCTATGGCTGGGTGGCATGTTGGAGGCATGAGTCAAATACTTTGGTAATCGAGGTGTACTATGTTGGCAGTCGTGAAAACGCTCCATACTAATCTAAAGATCAGCGGCTTTATTCCCGCACCCGTTCTGCGTGTCTTGCGCAGCGAATACGGCGCGAATCTTCATGTTGAAACCCAAAAGGGCGATGCAGAGCTTGTCGATGTTTTCGAGACCGATCTTTACAAGCGGTTCAAGAAGAAATCTAAACCCGGTGACTATGTCCTTGCTTATCGTGAGAACCTTGGCTTAAGCCAGGCAGAGCTTGGGAAAAAGCTCGGGGTGAGCCGGGCATATATCTGCGACATCGAGAAGCATCGGCGTTCCATTGGAAAAGATATGGCGAAAAATTTAGGGAAGTTGTGCGGGGCTCCGATCGAGTCCTTTCTTTTTTAGACGTTTTGCCTCCTTCTACATCAAGTCGGAAAAAGGCCTTATAGGAAAAAAAATCAACTTCGTGCCACCTGATCGGGAAGAGAGTTGAAGACTCTTTAGGAGGAAGATCGCCAGTCTTGTGGAGGACGAATCCGTATCCTGTCCGCTTCGGTGGTGACAAGGGCACCACCCCAGACACAACTGTCCAAAAGAAGCTTCAATGCGGCAGGCCCAGCGCCAGAGGCTCAATGCGCTCGTGCCCGACGAGTCGACGGGCATAAACCAAGCAAGCACTGATGTCTTCTGGTTCAAGCCAGGAATAGCCTGAGAGAATTGTCTCGGGAGAGTCCCCGGCAGCCAACATCCCCAGTACGTGTTCCACCGCCAATCGGTGACCCCGGATCAAGGGCTTACCCCCGAAGATGTCGGGGTTCACAGTGATCCTATCCAACAGCTTTTGTTCGTCCATGGTGAAGGCCCTCCGTAT
>JAYSRH010000301.1:0-9338 GCA_043721115.1 Fibrobacteria bacterium
TGGCGCACTCCGGTATACGGATCTCCTCGCTGACTTTGAACTTACGCAGGAAATTAGGCGTTATGCATGTGGAAGACTGGCTGTTTAATGAGTGGGCAGACCGATTTTGGAAGGGGGAGTATCGAAAGTTGAGCTTTTCGCCATACATTCCGTAATAGAGTTATATTTGGTTTGTAAGATAACTGATTATTTTTTTTCCGCGATCCACAATTTTTATTTTGAAACCACTTCTAGCTGGTTTCCGTAAGGCTAATAATGCGCTATTCGTTCAGAAATTTCTTTTTTAGTACTACGCAGGTATTATTTGGAATTCTCCTCCAAATATCGGTTATTCGATCCGCTGAAATTATCAATTTTGATCTGCCGAAATATCAGTCCAAAAATATTTTAGACGGTCAGGATGGTTGGGTTTTCAACCCGAACGGGAAACTGGGTCGGGCGGCAGATTTTCGCGTACAAAAGAGCGATGGGAACAATGAGGGCTCTTTCCTCCGAGCCCACGCTGAAAGATTTACAGAGTACAGCCGGAAAATAATTCCCCTTTCCGGAATTGTGGAATTTAAATGGCGCTGGAAGGCGCCGGAAGATAAAGCCTCGGTTTGTATCGGACCATCAGACTCTCTGGTTCCGGGTCAATCAAATTGGGGAGCCTTCAGAGCCAAAATTTGCTTCGACAGTATCGGCTATGGTCCCCATCCGCATCATGCCAACTGTGGCAAGCAGCATTCCAATGTCAATGGGCAGGAATGGAAAATTTGGAATTATATGCGACTTCGCATAGATGTGACGAAGGGCCGGTATTCAGTCTATCGAGATATTAATGCGCTGCGTGATGACGAAGATACCTTGGTCCTGAACCGGGCGGTGGCAGGGACAGGCCCATTGTCTAGACTTTTTATCAAGGCAGGCAACATTCCTCCTTTTGTGGATGTGGACGATATTGAAATCGACCGTATCGGAGAGCCGCCACCGCAGCCTCCCTTGGTACTGGTGATTACTTCACCCTCTCGGGATACTTTGGTAAACGCCACGACAGTTACCCTGCAATATAAGGTTAATTCCAGCTTCTTTTCCAAAACGGTTGCCTTAGCAGAAGGGCTGAATGCCATCGTTATCGATACAATTGATACTTATGGAAGAAGGGCCGCTGACACTGTCAATGTGACCATGGATTCCACTCCACCGCAAATAGTGGGAACTGGAAGCCCTATAGATGGTGGTGCAGGTTGGTACCGGGGTTTCGCTACCGTATCGTTTGTCTGTTCAGATGAAACCCGTTTGGTGTTTTGCTCCGAGCCCGTCTCTGTCACCGTACAAGGCCGAAACATTCCTGCCATGGGTTTTGCCAGAGATAGCGCGGGGAATACAGCCACGACAACGGTGTTTGTCAAACGGGATGGAATCAATCCCAGCTTGGCACTCTTGGCTTCGTCCCAGATTCCACTGCAGGGCAGTGCACGGGTCACCCTATCTCTAACCGCTTCGGACTCCTTGTCCGGATTGAAATCGTTAACTTGCAACGGGGTTGCGGTACGCATCGACACTTTGCCGCAAATCTTTCGTGGAGTATTCCGTGCTGGTTTGCAAACCATTACCTGTTCCGCAATGGATAGCGCCGGAAACGGTTTGAGTCGGAATTTCGCCATCGATGTAATCCCAAACAGCGTGCCCGTGGCCTTCCAGGATGGCTATTCAGTCCATGCCGGTGATTCACTATCGATAGCGGCTCCGGGGGTCTTGGCTAATGATGTCGATTCGACAACCGATACTTTAAGGACGGTTTTAATACGGCTACCCATTCATGGCTTCGCGACACTTAATACGGATGGCTCCTTTCGGTACCGTCCTGCAGGTGGTTTCCATGGCCTCGATTCACTATCGTACCAGGTAACCGATGGCTTGGACACCTCAAATGTAGCTTGGGCCGTTTTCACCGTTGTCCATGTCCCCTTGGTCTTGAACATCACTTCTCCAGTGGACGGGTTTATAACCAATCTACCTTCCGTCAATATCCAGTATACCGTAAACGGTATTTCCTTTGCGGTTAGCAGGAGTTTGGTCGAGGGTACAAATACCTTGGTTGTGGATTCCTTGGATGATCTGGGTCAGACTATAGCTGATACGGTCGTCGTGAATAAAGATGGGATTCCACCAGTTTTAGAAATCCAATCACCTGTGGATGGGGCGTCAACGAATCAAAATCCGGTTGCGGTGGTTTGGACTGTGGATGGAGTGACTCAGTCCACGGAAACGACAGAAGCACTTTCCATCGAAGGTCTAAATACCATTTCGCGCACGGCAACCGATGCGGCAGGGAATGCGGGTGCTGATTCAATTCAGGTAATTCGTGATACACAGGCTCCGGTAGTCCAAATTACTAATCCAGCCAACGGATATACGACAGTTGATGTTTCAGTAAACGTAGAGTGGATGGTAGATGGCGTTGTCCAGGTAGCGCAAATGGCCCCATTGATGACTGGCGAGAATACCATCCGTAGGACTTTTGCGGATGCAGCAGGCAACATTGGGCAAGATTCCATTATTGTAACCAAGCAAGGTACTGATTCCATATCAGCCTTTTTCGCCACCGCTACACCCACTAATGGTGCAGCGCCACTAAATGTGCTTTTTAAAGCGCATGGTCCTGCTACAAATGGAAGGATAAGAGAACACAAGTGGGACTTTGACGGTGATGGAATTTTTGATACCACAATTGCAGGCTTTCCAACGAATATTCCTCCATTTAATTTTGAATTAGGGTTAGAGGGTTGGATTTCAGATTCCATAAATGGAAACCTTTCATTAGCAAATGTTGGAGGTCGAACCCAGTTTCATGGCCAAAATATCGTTTTGTCGACAAATGAGACTCCACAATACGAAGACAATATGTATGCCCGGATCGTTTCTGAGCCAATAGTGATTCCAGCAATGGCAATTTGCACTCTTACCTTTTCGCAAGACTTTAATTCGGAGCGCGATTTTGACTTTGGATATGTCGATGTTCGTCCAGATTCGGGGGATCCGGTTCGACTAAAAAGTTTCACAGGACGGTTAGGAGTATCGAAACAAGAATTTGATCTCCGTGCATTTTCTGGCAGAACTATCCACCTAGAGTTTACGTTCAGTTCAGATGAAAGTATTACAGAAAGTGGTTGGAAAATTGACAATGTAAATATCATGACCAAATCTTTGGGTGGTACCGACAGATCCGTATATGTCGATGGATTTCAAGGTACCAAAGTTTGGGAAAATTTCGCGCCGAGTAATTTTATTCAACATGGCTGGGGCGACCTATTACCCGTACTTGGAGGAGGAAATTCATGGTTAGAGTCCAATCCTGAGTCATACAGATATGCAAATAATATGGATGCATGGATAACTTCCCCAGAAATTTATGTGCCTCTGGGAAGCAGATTACAGATGAGATACCAACAGTACCTGCTTACAGGGAATAACGCTGATGGTGGCGTCGTCCAAATATCCACAGAAAATGGACCCTTTGTTGATATCCAGCCGATAGACGGATATCCCGGAACAATTGTGGGGCATGGTGAAGGTTTTACAGGTCAATTGGGGTATTCTTTGCCACAATTCGATCTTTCGGCATATCAAGGCAATACTATACGCGTTCGGTTTCGCTTTTTTTCGGATAGCGCTGCAAGTGATCGCGGCTGGTTAATTGATGACGTCCGTTTTTACACTCCGACAGAAAATAATTCTGGGAATTCGGGAGTATTACATGTCTATAATTCTATGGGGACATATAACCCACGGCTATTAATAGTCGACTCCGCAGGGCATGGAGAATTTGGGGATACCCGTACCGCAACAATTCAGGTTGGACCGCCTGACGCCCTTTCAGTAATAATTTCAAGTCCTAAAGATGGAGTATTAGTCAACAAATACCTAGTTCCGGTAGAATGGTCGGTTGGTGGTGTAAATCAAACTGTGCAAACTACGGAATCTTTAGCCAATGAAGGGGAGCATTTCATTTCGAGGACTTTTACAAGTCCGACTGGCTATACCGCTACTGCCATGGTTCGTGTGGTACGTGGTAGGGTGGCGCACCAAGTAAGCATCCATAGCCCTGCCGATGGGTACATAACCAATCAGGCTATTATTCCGGTAAGTTGGAGTGTCGATAGCGTTTTTCAGGACTCATTGACCTCGGAAACCCTTTCTGTTGAAGGGGTAAATCAGATTACTAGGTCGTTTAGGGATCCTGACGGAAATTTAACCTCCCTTTCAATTCGTGTAATACGGGACACGAGACCACCCGTGGTCACATTTATTTCCCCTGCCCAGGATACGGTTGTAGGCGACCAGCGTTTCCATTCGACTTGCAGTAGTGATGGAGAGGAATTCGCTAATTTCAAGTGGCTGACTCCAGGAAATAACCAGGTCACTTGCTCTCATAGTGATTTGGCGGGTAATGTCGGTGCGGATACCGTTTCGGTGATTTATGCGCCGCCTCCTCAGATTTCAATCATTAATCCGAGAAACTGGCATGTCACCACTCAATCCAACATTACGGTTCAGTATACGGTAAACAATTTGCCTCGTTCGCGCGTTTTCCCGCTTAGTGCAGGAGAAAACATGCTTGTTGTTGATGGTGAAAATGAATATGGATTTCGAGGATATGCCTCCGTCCTGGTTTATAGAAAAATTCCTCTCAAAATTATTTCCACCCCTCTCACATCAATAATGGAAGGGGAGGGCTACACTTATGAAGTGAAGGCATTAGATTCCGATCCCCTGGTGTTTTCATTGATTCGGTCTCCACAGGGAATGCATATAAATTCAGAAACCGGGCTAATTTCATGGATTCCAAGTTTTTCCCAAAGTGGAAACCATATTGTAGCGATTAAGGTGATGGACTCTAGGAATGATTCTGCGATTCAAACATTTTCAATTTCGGTTAGGAACATAATCCCAGCCAAAATACAAGGGACAGTCGTCGCAACGGGTGACAGCACTCAAGGAGATTTCCCACTGAAACCAACGAGAATTACACCTTCGCTTACCTTCACACCTATTTCAACAACTTTTAATAATCCGGTTGGCATTGATTACCACGAGCCGTCGAATTCTTTGATTCTATCAGTTAATTGGCCCACTGGTAATCCGAACACTTTGGATCGGATATCATCGGATGGCGTACATACCCCTTTTTCGAGTCTTTCCGGAGTCAGGGATGAAACAAAAGTGGCTACGGTTCGAAGCGGGAATATCGGTGGGTTTGTAACGGGTGATGTATTTCTGGGCAATGGGGGAGATGGCCAAATTGTACGGATTACGGATAGTGGGCATACAGTTATAAACCCCTGGATAGACCTTCCAGGTGGCGGGAATGGTCTTATGAGAGGTTCGCTTGCATTTGATGAAACGGGTATTTATGGTGGTGATTTATTTGTTGTCACTAATACAGGAAAATTGTGGCGAATCACCTCCGATGGCCAGGCAACAACTGAAACTCCTTTAGCAAGTGTTGGAACCCACCTTGAAGGTCTTAAAATTATTCCAAACGATACCCTAAAATATGGTCCTCTGGCCGGTAAAATCCTGGCAGGAGCGGAGGATGCACGTTTACTTTATGCATTTGATTCTGCCGGAAACTATTCAACCTACGATTTTAGAATAAGAATTGAAGATATCGAAATAATTCCTTTAAACCAAAATTTTATTGGGGTTAATAATGGGGAGCAACGATTGCTTGGCGTTCCGGAATTGCAATTTAGGGATGTAGTGGGTGATATTATGTTGGTTCAGGAAACCCATTCTGGGACGGGAATTTATCGGTTATTTTGGGACGGCTCAAATTTAAGGACTGAACAGTTTGGGCTTGAACTAGGAAACACCGAACCAGGCGCGTGGGAACATGTGGCTTTTGTTCCCATGGGAATGGTTGAAATACACCCCCCATTCAAGATAAAAAAACAAACCTCTTGGATGGTTTTTTTGGATAAAAATGGAAATTCTGAATTTGACGATGGGGAGTTTTTTCAAATTACAAACGATTCAGGTCGTTACGAATTCCAAGTCCCGCCAGGAAATTATAAGGTTATACAAAAACCTCAGTTGGGGTGGGAAAGGATAAGTCCGGATTCCGGAAATTATTCCGTCTCACTAATTGAAGGGCAAACTGTGAGCGGTATCGATTTTACAAATCGATCTGTAAATGACTCATCAGCAAACCATACTCCAGAATTCACTACTCAGCCACTTACCCAGGTCGTTTTTGGGGCGGATTATACTTACATCGCCAACGCGCTGGATTTCGATTCTGATTCCCTCACTTTTGAATTGCTGGTTCATCCTATTGGGATGAGTTTGCGGATCATCAACAAGAACGCTCATATTCAATGGCGGTACAATTCGAGTCAAATAGGTTCTCACGATGTCGTATTGCGGGTCAAGGACTCAAGGGGGGCGGTGGCACTGCAGTCGTTTACGATCGTACTACCGGCCCGTGTTCCAGTTGCCACCATCATTTCGATTGCTCCGCCAACGGCCCAAGCTGGAGTTGAGTACCGGTACCAAATCAGACTAAAGGATCCCGATATTGGGGACACATTCATTTTTTGGATTATGTCCGCTCCGGGTAATTCTAAAATATCCTCTGACGGCCTTCTGACCTGGACTCCAGGGTCTTGGGATGCAGGGGGCAATTATCAATTCGTTATAAGGGTCAAAAACCAGGCTTCTCAATTTTCGTGGGAATTGGCCGAACAAACTTTTTGGGTTAGAACGGATCTAATATCTGCACCCCCTATTTTTACCTCAAGCCCTTCCACCTCGGTAATTCAAGGCCAACCCTATTTCTATCAGGCAACGGCAAGTGATACGAATGGAAATGATTTGCTTTTTGGCCTGCAACGCGCTCCGTCAGGGATGTCGATTTCTTCGTCCGGTACAGTAAGTTTTGTGCCGAATGGCAGTCAAGTGGGTGCCCACCCTGTCATTATCTCCGTGTCAGACGGTACCTTTACGGTAAGTCAATCTTTTATTCTGACCGTTTCAGAAATTAACGATCCACCGATCATACTTTCTCGTCCGAATCTAACTGCATTTCGGGGGGGAAATTATCAATACGCAATTCATGCGGTCGATCCAGATAATGACCCCCTCCTTTTTTCCCTGATAGAGGCTCCAACAGGCATGGTCATTGATAGTCAGGGGGTAATCACTTGGCCGGATATTGGCCGGGGCTTGACTTCTGCCAATGTGCGCATCGAGGTCGGAGATAACGGACGCGGAGGGTATTCCACTCAAAATTGGGTTATCTCCATCGAGGATGATAGCATACCCCCGGATCTAACATTCAGAATTTATAGGAACCCGGTGAGGGTTGGGCAACCAGATTCGATTATAGTCATGGCCACTGACAACGTGAGCGTTGAAAATTTGGAGTTGTATTTGAACGATCAGGTTGTTGTCTTTGATTCACTGCGCCAATTTCCATTTACACGCGGGCCATTCCATCTCACCTCCGGATATTATGCCTTTACAGCGAACTCGGAAGATTCGATCAATTTGCTGGCTATTTCGAGGGATCGGGCCGGTAATGAGGGGCAATCCCGAACCGTATTGGTGGTTTCTGATGCGGACAATGAGCCACCTGTCATTTCGATTTCGTTATCCCCTAAAACAACGACGGTATCCCAAAACATTGCAATCACCATTTCGGCGTCCGATGATAACGCGCTGGATTACAGCCGCCTCAGGTTGACCGTCGAAGGGGTGAATGTACCCATTGATTCCGACGGCCAATCGGTTTTTCAGGCCCTCCGACCGGGTACATTCAGGGCCAAGGTTACTGTCTTTGACACGGCGGGGAATTCCGCAAGTTCGGAGGCCGAATTCACCGTTTTCGCCCCCCATGGAGAGGATTCCATTTTGCCAAGGGCGGTTTTCTCTCCGACGTTAAAGGATGCGGAGGTGTTTAATCGTCTTCCATTAATCGGATCCGCAATGGATGAAAACTTCTCCTACTATACCCTGAGTTATGCCTGGATCGGTTCGAATGATTTTGTGGAATTTGCCCGTTCAACATTGCCTGTGAATAATGATCAGCTTGGCATCCTGGATGCCACTGTGATGGAAAACGGGGCATACAACATCCGGCTTTCTGTTTTCGATCGGTTTGGCGGAGTCAGCACCAGTGATGTACCCATGCATGTTTCGGGGGAGATGAAACCAGGATTGTTCAATCTATCGTTTGAAGACCTACAGGTACCCACTCCGGGGATGGATCTGGCAGTACGGCGGGTTTATGACAGCCGCGTTAAAACGACTGGGGATTTCGGCGTCGGTTGGCGCTTGGATTTTAGTTCCTTCAAACTAACCGAGAACCGGAATCAAGGCCTCGCATGGAGATTCTTTTTGGACTATGAGACTAACCAATTCTTAACGGAAAACGAAAAACATTTGGTGAGTGTGACCATTCCCGGATATCGCAAACAGGTTTTCGAGGTAAAACCTGAATTCTCACTTTTTGGTGTACCGTTTATGCCCCAGTGGGATTTCGGTGAGATTAACTATAAACCAAGGCCTGGAACCTATTCGAAGCTTGAAGCGCTGGATGTTGGCCCCTTCATTCGCATGCGAGATACGTTGTGGGATTATTTCGGAAACTTTTCTGAGCCTTTCAATCCCCAGCGTTATCGTCTTACCATGCCGGATGGATCGAAGTATATCATTGACCAGGACATGGGGGGGCTGGTCCAAATTGAAGATCTTGTTGGTAATTCCGTAAGTATTAATCGACATGGCATACTCCATTCAAATGGGGAGGGGGCACGATTCAGCCGGGATGTGAGTGGGCGGATCACTTCCATTACAGACGAATCCGGAAGAATTGTGTCCTATACCTATGATGTCGAAGGAAACCTGGAGACTGTTACTGATCCAGCCGGTAACAAAACTCGTTATAAGTACGGCCCAAATGGTTTATTAAACGAAATCATTGATGCTCGAGGAGTGCAGGCGTTGCGCACGGAATACGATGAACAAGGTCGTATGATTCGACAAATCGCACCCGATGGGGCTACCCATACATTTGAGCACAATTTGAACGAACTCGAGGAGGTGGTGACGGACTCAAGGGGAAATCTCATCTATTTCGTTTATGACGAACGCGGCAATGTTCTGAGCAAACAAAATTCCCAAGGTCAAACTTGGTCCTATACCTATGACGAATTGGACAATGTCATGATCTCCGTGGATCCGCTTGGACATGCAAAGGTTTCCACTTGGGACAAACAGGGGAATGAAACATCAACAACCGATGAATATGGGAATACCACCAGAAGAATATTTAATGAATTTGGGCAAGTCCT
>JAYSRH010000302.1:0-3541 GCA_043721115.1 Fibrobacteria bacterium
GAAATTCCGATGCAGCCTCTGATTTGACCTGGAAGGAATTGCAAGGCCTTTCCATGCAATTGAAAAACAGTTACACCAGTAAAGATGGCGGTGAACGACAAACGAATTATCGAATTCCCAGTTTGGAAGAATTTCTGTCGGAATTTGGCCACCGCGCCTTTTACTTGGAATTGAAGGTGCCGAAATCCAAAAACAACGACCACGATTACCAGGACAAACTTGGCCTGACCTCGGCCCGTATGGTTCAAGCGGCTCACCCGCATGCGCAAACCTTTTTAGGCAGCTTTACTACCGATCTGCTTTGCCGGCTTGGCAAACAACACGCGTATCCGCTCCTCGGCGGTATCTTTGACTCGTATTCCAGATTCAGATCCGTGTACACCGCGCAAGATGCGGAGACGGCCAATGCCATCCAATTCTATTCCATATCCTGGGGACTTTTCCAAAGCCTAATTAATCAAACCCCGTCTACCTCCGGAAATATCAGAACGGAAAATATTTTAATCTGGGACATTCTGGGAGAAAAGCCCTTTCGCCAAGCGAGTGAGCTGGGCGTAATGGGATTAGTTACCGATGATGTGGAGACTTTGTTGGCCCTTAAAAAAGACTAAAGAATGCACTCCGTAAGTCCAGTAGCTGTACTTGGCGACCGGACTTGACGGTAAGCACGCCAGAGGCTGTTACAAGGCTAGTAATATCTTCTCCATCGATTTGGGCGAATTCTCCTTCAGCTGCGAGAATTTCCACTGAATTGACTTGATAGACCTGGACATATTTTTTCATGTAACGACCGAACCGCGGGAGTATCCGTGAGCAGACAACCAGCATAGCGAATTTCCAGAGTCGGTCGAAAACTACTACTTCCAATTTGGAATCATCAAAACGGGCCGATGGAAAAGGCTTGGCACCGGCCGCATAGGAATTGATATTTCCAATTAAGCAACAGAGCGAATCTCCCAGATCGAGGATTTCCTCTTTCGATCCTGTCATTAAACGCACTTTACACTTGGCCTGAATACGGTAATTTGTTCTGCGCAGAAAAGCGCTTACGTAATAAAGCCGATTGAAAAAGGAACCTTTAGGTATTTTTCCGCCTTTACGGGCTACATCAAAATCGTGCAATACCGCTGCGTCCATTCCTAGGCTTAGATAGCTGGCCATGGTCAACGTTCCATTTATTTCCCATAAATCGAACCCGGTGCATTGCGCTTTGAGCAGCCGTTTGACGCAGGCTAATAGTCCGCGTTGATCGTAAATTCTGAATACACCCAGACAGCGTCCCAAATCGTTTCCGGTTCCTAAAGGTATTAAGCCGATTTGCGTATCTTCCACGACCATGAGTCGCAGCCTGTTTAATACAAAGCCAATGGTACCATCACCACCCACCGCAATAACTTTTTGGGCAGACGCTAGCAGCGCATCCGTTTGCTCTGCCAGACGATTAGAATCCGTGAGTTCCGCTTTCCAATCCCCGCTCTGAAACCCAAACGATTCCATAATTTGCGTAAGCTGATGAAAGACAATTCCGCCAATTCCTCCGCCAGAAATTGGGTTGATTAAAAAAGCGATGGCCAAGCGATTATTTTGCACTGGCGTTAAACCATTTTGCGATGCGTACCAGTATGAAGTCTTTAAGCCGTACAAGATATTCCCTAAAAGGAATGGCGGATTCCGATTCCGTAACAATCAGCCCGGAAGCCTCGAACCCCAAGTTCTGGGCAATATACAGGGAGCGGGGGAGATGATAATCCTGACTGACTATCAATATGCGGCGAAAAGAATAATTTCTGCGGCAATTGAGCAGGGTAACATAGGTGGAACGTCCCTTCTCGTCGACTAGAATATCCTCCGGAGGAATGGCGTTACGACGCGCATATTCCAGCATGGAAACCGTTTCATTGTAACCCCTGGGTACGGCATGGCCGGACAACAACAGTTTGGTCCCTTTATGTGTGACCAGGTACTTGATAGCGCCTTCCATGCGCTGGCGGAGGACCGGGGACAATTTTCCAGAGCGATAGACGCTGGCTCCCGGGACAATCACGGCGTCCACGTTGGGAATGGAAGCCAAATCCGAAAACATGTGGGCTTTGGTTTTAACCACTATGTAGGCATTGATGACCCAGGCCAAAACGACCAGTATCAACAAGAAAATACTGAATGCCTTTAGACGTGCCATGTACGGGTCTTTAAATACACGTCCTTTACGTGAACATATTTTGTCGCCAGTTTATGGATATCGCTGATTTCCTGCGGTGTCAAAGGTCGTATCACGCGCCCCGGATTACCCATGATCAGAGAACCGGCCGGGTAGGTCTTGCCCTTAGGCAGTAGGCTTCCTGCCGCAATCAAACACTCTTCTCCCACTACCGTTCCATCCATGATAATGCTTCCCATGCCTACTAGAACACGGTTGCCAATAGTGCAGGCGTGGATGATACACCCATGTCCCACGGAAACATCCTCGCCGATTACGGCTGACAGATCATTGGCCACATGCACGGTAGTCTGATCCTGAATATTCGACCGCGCACCCACCGAAATGGAATTGATGTCCCCGCGCAAAACACATTGGAAAAAAATTGAGGCGTCGTCGCCAAGAACAACTTGACCGATTAGGTCGGCAGAAGGCGCCACAAAAACTCTGGCACCTAGCTGGGGTTCTGTGTCACCAAATGGCAGTATCAAGCGGTCCTCTTGAATCAGCCCCAGGTGGCGGGGGCTTTAGTTACGAATATGCGAATATGCAGGATAGGAAACGAGGTCCGTCTTTTCGAACCAGAAAGCCACTTCGCGTTCCGCACTTTGCACAGAATCGGAAGAGTGGACAACATTTTCACCGGTGTTGGGCGCAAAGTCGTGGCGAATAGTACCGGGACTTGCATTGGCGGGGTTGGTAGCGCCATTTAAGGTACGGACCTTTTCCACGGCTTTATCACCGGAAAGGGCCAGCAAGACCGAAGGGCCCGAAGTCATAAAGGCTACCAATTCAGGAAAGAAACCTCTTTCCTTATGCTCCCCATAAAAGGCTTCCGCTTCAGACTTGGTGATGGTTTTGATTTTAATGGCCGATACGGACAAACGAGCCATTTCAAAGCGGCCGATTATTTCGCCTATCAGACCATTTTTGACGCCATTAGGTTTAACAATTACAAAAGTAGTTTCCATGATTTTCCCGAACTCTAAGTTTGGCTGAATAGTAATAACTTGCCCAGTTTTTGGAAATTTTAGAGGCATGAAAGGTGTTTCAGAATTTTATGCTGCTATTATGTGCAATATATTTACTGACTTGGGCGCTAGGCGCACGGTTATCGGTAAGGTCCGTTGGCAACTGTCACACTTCCCAAAGAAATTGGATCTCACTATATTAAGCGTTCAAATGGATTCTGCTGAAAAGTTTTGATTTGCGGATTTAGCTCAGTTGGTAGAGCTTTTGCTTCCCAAGCAAATGGTCGTCGGTTCGAATCCGATAATCCGCTCCATAAGCCCCTTCGGGATGCCTGATTTCGCGAGAAATCGGTCATTTTCGGAGGGGCTTTTT
>JAYSRH010000303.1:0-3540 GCA_043721115.1 Fibrobacteria bacterium
CGGGACCTCCAAAAAGAAGATTTGATAAGCGGTCAGTCGCAGCACGGCCCGGAGCACACCGCTGGGCTTTTTAGCCGCATGCCTGTCGATATTGAAATCGAGCAAGGTCATGTTGCGGATGACGCCCAAACAGATTTCCCGGACCAACGCTTTATCGGGCGGGGTCAATTCATGGGTATGGCGCGGAAACAAGTCCTTTAAAAAGGCGCCCGTGGTCTCATGGTCCATGAGGATGTTGAGGACAGCGTCCCGGGATGCATAGCCTTGCAAGGTATTCCTGGATGGGGTTGGAAATGGTAAAGATTGAAACTCGAAAATTAGCTTAATCGCGGGGAATGTGCAGCCCTCCTAGGGAACATACACGTTACCTTTACCCGGTTACTTTTGACCGGCTACTTTTACCCGTCTACTCAAAGCGGAGGTCGTCCCGATTCTGCAAGCCGTTGACGAAATCGGGTCCATGGAGACGCGGTTTCCCTTCCCATTGCACCTCCAGCAGCTTGAGAACGCCCGCGCCGGTGCCCACCAAGGGATGGCGGTCGGCGGAAATGCGCACTTCGCCCGGTTTTGGTGAGGGTTCTGATGCGGATTCGGATTCGGATATCAAGCCAGGAGGCCCGCTCGCTTCCACCTTGGAGGCATGGATGCGGAGTATCTTCTCCGTTCCCGCCAGCTTGGTAAAACAGATGGGAAAGGGATTGAAGGCACGGATGCGGTTGTGCAGGGCCTGAGCGGGGAGGGTCCAGTCCAGACGGCCGTCCTCCTTTTTAAGTTTGGGAGCCGGGCAGGCACCTTGGTGGTCCTGTTCGATGGACTCGGCGCGTCCTGCCTCCAAATCGTCCAAGACCCTAAGCAACACGTCCTGGCCCAGATCCCGCAAGCGCGAGAAAATATCAGATGCGTTTTCCTCCGGCCCAATCGGCGTGGTCACCTTGGCCAGCACCCGGCCATGGTCCACCAGCGCATCGAGCTGAAACACGGTCACACCGGTTTCCGTTTCCCCTGAAGCGATGGCCCATTGAATCGGGGCCGCCCCCCGGTATTTGGGAAGCAGGGAGCCATGCACATTGACAGCACCGAAACGGGTCAGGGAAAAGAGGGTAGCGGGCAGGATACGGTAGGCGACAACCACCAAAAGATCGGCGGCCACATTTTTGATAAGGTCGTGGAACTCGGGCGTTTTGAGTGAGAGCGGCTGGGATACCGGTAGCCCCAATTCCAGGGCTTTCTCCTTGACCGGCGGCGCAGTCAATACTTGCCCCCGACCCTTTGGCCTATCCGGTTGGCTAACGACCAATGCCACCTGGTGCCGACTCTTATGCAAGGATTCCAAGAACGGGGACGCAAAATCGGGCGTGCCCATAAAGATGATTTTCATACTGTCTAAATCAACTTAATTACACTCACAAACTCAAGAAATAGCACATGGTTCTGACCACGTTTTAGACATTTTTGAGGATTCTGAGCAGGCCTAACTGTACTATTTTTATGTTAAATAAATTTAAAATGTGTATTATATTAAGTACTAGTGGAGAATTATGGAAACCGCCAAAATCGACATCTTTCAATACGCTGATTTTAAAAGCTTTTTGAAAGATTATTACGAAAACCGGAAAACCCACGATTCAAAATTTTCCCATCGCTTCATCATGGAAAAAATGGGCGGATCCTCGCCCAGCTGGTTTAATGACGTCGTCAAAGGCCGGATAAAGTTAACCGGAACCTATTTGGTTCGGCTTGGTCAACTGCTTAAGCTTAAGGCCAAAGAATTGGATTATTTCGAGACCTTGGTCCATTATCAACAATCGGAAAGCATGGATGAGAAGAATCGTTACATGGAAAAAATGCTCTCGTTTAAGGAGCTTACCATGGATGTTCTGGGTAAAGAGAAATTCGAATTCTATGCTACTTGGTACCATACTGCCATGCGTGAGCTTCTATTTTTCTACGATTTTGACGGGGACTATGGAAAGCTGGCAAAGCAATTTCGGCCAGCCATTCGCAAGGAACAGGCCATAAAGTCGGTGGAATTATTGCAAAAACTTGATCTGATTCGGAAGCAGGCGGGCGGACATTTTCGTCCTACCTCCGAAAATATTATTAAGGACAGCCGGTTCAAATCCGACTATATAGCCAATTTCATTAAAGCCAATATCGAATTAGCCATGGATGCCTTTGAACGAATTCCCAGTCAAGAGCGGGATCTTTCAACGGTAACCCTTTGCCTTTCCCCAAAAGGTTTCGAAGAGATTAAGGCAGAGCTAAAGAGCTTGCGGCAACGCTTTTTGGAAATCGCAGAAAAAGACCTTAACCCCAAAACCGTTTTCCAATGCAATCTGCACGTCTTTCCCACCACTCACTGAAGAGTATGCTGATGAATAGTTTTATCAGCAGGAAGCATAAGTCTGATCGTAAAGGTTTGCGGATCCTTTGCCTGATTGCAATGGCGATTAGTTTTTTCGGTTGCCTGTTTAATGAAGACCGCATTAGCCGAGGTTCGGTTGTAGAGAATGAAATTGTCGGCACTATTCGCACAAGCGATGGCTTGCCATCTATTGGTGCAAGAATCCAGCTGTATGCTGCCGATTCGGGAAAAGCTTCAGAAAAAGACGCCTTCTTAGAAACACAAACCGACAGCACGGGACAATACCATTTTAGGCAAGTCACCGATGGGGTATATAGCCTGATAGGCAAACACGATACCTTATTGGCTTTCCATGACTCCATCCAAGTAAAGCCAATAAAAGGCGGTCCAAAACAATTGTTTAATCTGACTCCCGACACCTTGAGAGCCACCGGTGCCATTACGGTCCAAGTCATCCTTAAACCCGGTGATGATGCCTCTACGATATCTGGCTTTGTCCTTGGTACGGCCTTTAGTTCCCATGCTCAAAATAATGGCGACCTTTCCATGCAGGGCATGCCCGCCGGCAGGCTCCGAATCCGCTTTACCTCCTCCTTGGCCGGCTACAGACCCTTAGAAGTAGCCGTAAATGTGGCTCCAGGTAATACCACCGCTGCCGGAGTCCTAGTACTTCCCTTCTAATCTCGTCGGCCGCTGTCTTGGCCGGTGCGGTCCGCTCATGGAACTATTAGGTGTACTAATTCACCGTACGTATTTATGTGATTCCATTCGATGCCTCGGTATCGAACACGGTACCTTTACTTTAGAAGCTTAACTGAATCCCAGTTCGGCAAAAAAAGAAAAAGGAGATTAAAATGCGTACAAAATTTAAAACCCTAGCCGTCCTGCCCATGCTAGCCTTAGCTCTGGCAGGTTGCAATAAGGATGAAGCGAATCCCGCTGCTCCAGCCGATGCAAAGCCACAAACCATTACCGATTTAGTCGTTGCCGATGCGCGTTTTGAAACCCTGGAAACCGCGGTTAAAGCAGCGGGCCTAGCGGAAACCTTGGCTGGTGCAGGACCATTCACGGTCTTTGCCCCCACCAATGAAGCGTTCGCCGCACTGCCTGCGGGCACCTTGACCACCTTGCTTGCCACCCCAACCGGTGCTCTCAAGAACATCCTGCTCTATCAT
>JAYSRH010000304.1:0-9277 GCA_043721115.1 Fibrobacteria bacterium
GTGCTATGGAATACGGTGTCCGATTTGCTATTACAAATGGATACGGATGATGAACTGATCCTAGTGGATCAGAATACTCCACCCCTGGTTCCACCTGCAGACCTGGGACCTGTCCGGTTTCGGCTTATTCAACAGTCTACTCCTTCCTTGACTAAAGCCCGCAATCTCGGAATTGCCGCGGCACGATGGGATCGGCTTGTTTTCCTGGACGATGATATAGTCCCGGATCTCTTGCTCCTTGCCAACTTCAAGCAGCTGGCGGACGAAAACCCGAATTGTGTTCTGACCGGCATCGTCGATCAGGATGACAAGGTTGAGAGCATACCGACACCTGGATTTGTTGATTTAAAAACCGGGGAAATTCGAACCAATTTCACTCGGGCTTACAAGGGCGAAATAGCCTTTTTTCCTGGAGGACTGGTGCTGATCCCAAGAACTTGCTTGCCTGCACCGCCTTTTTTTTGCGCATGCTTCCGGGGTGCCTCACAAGGTGAAGAAATTGATTTCGCATTGCGTATACGGGCTGCAGGCCAGCGAATTGTGGCGGATCCACGCATTCGTATTTTTCACTTGAAGGTAGTGGAAGGTGGCTGCCGGGCACCGCATTTTCGAAAACATTTTTTTTTGGATCATGTGTATAACCAAGGATTGTTTTTTGGAAGGCAAGGTCAACTGTTAAGCCTACCAAGTTGCCTATTCCGCGTTAAAAATTTCTTGGAGTTCCATACGCGAATTCCGGGAAAACAAAAGCATACCTTATCCCTGGCGGCACTTGCCACGGCATATTTGACCTTAGGATTGGTAACGGGCGTTGCACAACGCATTGCTTATAAATTGACCTCTACTTAACACAATTCTCTCGTGCCATCACTTTTAGTGAAACTTCAACGGTGACGCCGTAAAAAATACTTTCCGTTTTCAAAAACCAAAAAAATGGGGTAGGTATTCAGTGGAATGGCCGTTCCATTTTGCAGTGTACTGAGCGCTTCCTCCAAATTTTGATCTACAAAAGCGTGATGTTCAAGCAGGATGCGAACGGAGCCAGCCCCACGGATTAGTAATTTGCTTTCAGCGTTGGATTCCCAAAATTCGGCAAGCCGGTGCGCCCAAGTGGGATCGATAAAATGTGGTTTGTAAACCACATGGGGATAGGCTTCCACCAGAACCTTGAAACTGTTCAGGTTTTCCCTGCTGTCGTCGTAGAAGGAAATGTCGTTAAAGCCTCGCCCAACCAGATCCTGGGCAATGACTAAGGCCTTCCGTTGTGCCACAGAAAGTGAAGAAAAACGTCCTGAAGGTAGGCTTGGATCGGACCCGAAATCCTGAAAAGACTTGTCTTTATAGGCCGCGAATCGCTCGTCCGAAACAGCGAAGATATGCTCCTTTGCCAATTGGATGCCGAACAGAGAACGGAAAAGTCGAATCAAGAAGGGCGCGTGTAATTTTTTTTCTGGGCGAGCTGTGAGTATGCCAAAATAACTGCGCGTGCCATGCTTTAAAATAGCATCGATGATGGATTTGGTGTATTTAACGACAATACCACGGGATAGAATGCCTAAGTCCGAAAATTCATGGAAGTCGAAGGCTTCGTCCATTTTCGGACGGTAGCTGGTAAATTCTGAGGGTAACAGTGGCTTTAATGGTTTTCCATCGCGGTCGACGACCCAAATTCGAGCGGAAGTGGTGATCAAAGTATCGTCCAGGTCGAATAAGTGTATGCTTTTTCTAGTCAAGATCGGTCCCATCCCCAGCTTTCAATTTATCAAAGTAATCCGCGACTGGAAGTACGGTTACGCGACGGTATTTATGCTAAATTAAGTGGAGGCATACCCCCACGGATGTTTACCTACCTCTGCAAACTATTCCACCACCTGCATGCGCGGCCACGCACAGTTTTGCTGGTTGCTTTTTTCATTTCTATCGGCGCCCTC
Organism: Fibrobacteria bacterium; assembly: GCA_043721115.1. Classification (GTDB taxonomy): domain Bacteria; phylum Fibrobacterota; class Fibrobacteria; order UBA11236; family UBA11236; genus Chersky-265. The sequence continues at coordinate 1,932 of JAYSRH010000304.1, forward strand.
TTCCCCATTAAGCAATTGGAAATTCGTATGTCCATGTCGGATTTGCTGCCGGAGAAATTTGAAAGCATTAAATTATGGGAACAAATCGGGAAGAAATTCGGGGGGCTGGGTCATCTTGCCATTGTCATCCATTCCGACGATTCGGCTGCGAATTTGGCCACCATCCGGTTTTTGGCCGACCATTTGGCCAAACATCCGGATCTTAATTTCCTCGAGTACCGCACTGAAGCCGAATTCTACAAGGCCCATAAACTGTTGTACATCTCTTTAAAGGATTTGCAGGAAATCGATAAACGGATAGAAACCGGATTTTGGCTGAGTAAGAAAAAGCGCAATCCCCTTATCCTGGATCTTTTGGATGAGGACGAAAGGGAAAGCTCCATCGAAGCCACCAGTTTTGAAGATCTGGAACATAAATATTTTTCGCGTCTGCAGGAGTACCTCGGCACGCCTAATGGCAAAACCATGGTTCTGCGCGTTTATCCAAAATTCGACATCAACGACATCGTACGTTGTAGAGCCTTTCACAAGGACGTAAAAACAGTCCTTCAGCAATTGCGGGAAAATGGTTTGGGCAAACCGGAAGTTCTTTTAACCGGTGATATGATGAGAAATATTCAAAACGAAGGCAGACTATACTCACAAATCATCGATTCCGCCAAACGATCCCTTCTACTAACGGGTCTATTGCTCCTGATCTACTTTATCCGCATTCCTTTTGGTGTTCTTTTGGCCGCTATTCCCTTGGCCATGGCGGGAATCTGGACTCTGGCCTTGACCTCCGCATGGGTCGGTTACCTAAGCCTAATAACTGCGCCGTTAAGCCTGGTACTTGTAGGGATTGGACTCGAATCGGTTGTCCAGCTTTTGGCGCGCTATCGTGAAGAACGCCGCAAGAATTTTAGTGCGGATGTTGCCTTTGAAACCATTATTCTGGAAACCGGTCCCGCGATAACAACGGGCGTGCTGGTTTGCGCCTCGGCTTTTTTCACCTTGATGATAACCGACTTCAAAGGTTTTGCACAATTCGGATGGATGGCGGGAATCGGTCTCCTGTGCACCTTGGTGGCGGTACTTGTAGTTTTTCCATGCATTCTTATTCTGGTCGAACCTTATGGATTGCTGCCAGTTTTGGGGAGTCGCATGTACAATTTCAATTTGTTCCGCAGCCGAAAATATGGGCACTGGCGATGGCATATAGTGGCTGTACTGTTGATCACATTGATTTCCCTACACCGCGGAATTCAGGTAGGGTTCCAATTCAATTTCGACAAATTGACCTTTCCCAATAGCAATCTGGAAGCGGATAGTTTAATCCAAGCGGCCGGCGAAGCCATTGTTCCACCGGCGGTGGTATTGACAAAAAATTATGAAGAAGCCCAACAGGTAGCGGACGCGGTACGGGCCCATATGCGCGCGGATACCTTAACACCAACTATCCAGTCCGTAATGACCATGACCGATCTGCTTCCCGCCGACCAAGATGAAAAGCTTATCATCATCAATAAAATCCGACAAGCAGTGACTCCAGCCTTAGTGGACAACGCCCCGGAACCTTTGCGTACGAATCTGGAAAAGCTGCGCAATTCCTGGGAAAAGCGAAAGCTGACACCACTGGACTTGCCCGAAACCTACAAAAAGAAATTTCTAGGACGCGATTCCCTTTCCGGCCAATTCACCTTCATCTTCCCTTCCGTAAATCTTCGTTCCGGCTGGAATAATATTGCGTTTGCCGAGGATGTCCGAAATATCCGAACCTCTAGCGGTCAAGAATACCGGGCTTCAGGGCTTCCCGTAGTTCAGGCGGATTTATTAGGCCTAATCATTCCCGATAGCCAACGAGCCTTAATCCTGGCCATTCTTACCATTTCTTTTTTGGTTTTAATGCACGTGAAATCATTCAGGGGTACGACCGTTTTAGTGCTGCCGCTGCTTTTCAGTTTGCTTTGGACATTGGGTTTGCTCAAAATATTTGGAATCAAATTAAGCTGGTACAATCTGGTGGCTTTCCCAGCCATGCTGGCCTTTGGAATCAATAATGGGGTGCATCTGTACCATCGCTATCAAGAAGAAGGTCGAGGCTCGCTTCGCTTTGTCCTGCGACGTACCGGTGAGACCACGGCAGTAGCAACTCTGGTAGGGATGGCGGGATTTTTGGCTTTGGCTTTTTCTCAGCACCGAGGTTTGGCATCACTTGGACAGACGGCCTTAATTGGACTGGGGATGAGTTTATTGGCTCCGCTTTTATTTATGCCGATGATTATTGGTTATCTGGAAGAACGCACGAAAATTTAAAAGCAAAAAAAGGCCCCGCATGACTGCGGAGCCGCAAAAAAAGTTTCGAAGTAGGTTTTTAACCTACCCGCAACTTATGTGTTACCGGCAATCTTAGATATACCGATTGGCCAGATTTTCCAGACTTTCTTGACGACCGGAACGGGGCTTGGGATCGAGACCCTTGGCCAAAGCCAAGTCGGACAATTCAGCCAAAGTCAGCTTACCCTGCAGAATTTGCGTTCCCATGCTTTCCTTCCAACCCGCATAGCGTTGTTCCACGCGGTTTCCCAAAGCCTTGTCGTTGATCATCTTTTCGGCGATGAGCAGGCCACGGGCCAAAACATCCATTCCACCGATATGTGCGTGGAATAGATCTTCAATATCAACGCTCTGTCGGCGCAATTTTGCGTCGAAATTCATGCCACCGGAGGTAAAGCCGCCGCCCTGCATGAGTGTGAACAGTACCTGTGCGGTTTCCAAAGGATCATTTGGGAATTGATCGGTATCCCAGCCCAGTAAAACATCACCGCGATTAATATCTAAGCTGCCGAAAAGTCCATTGGCCAAGGCATAGGCCACTTCATGCTGGAAGCTATGACCTGCGAGGGTGGCATGGTTGTTTTCGATATTGACCTTGAATTCTTTTTCCAAACCATAGCGTTGGAGGAAAGCGTATACAGTAGCTGTATCGAAATCGTATTGATGCTTGGTCGGTTCCTTGGGCTTGGGCTCGATCAACAACAAACCTTTGAAACCAATTTTATGTTTATGCTCCGCGACCATGGAGAGGAAGCGGCCCAATTGTTCCGATTCCCGGCGCATATCGGTGTTGAGCAAGGTTTCATAACCTTCGCGGCCGCCCCAAAGGACATAGTTCTCGCCTTTTAATTGCAAGGTGACGTCCATCATTTTTCGAACCTGGGAGGCTGCGTACGCAAACACTTCCGGATCCGGATTGGTAGCCGCTCCGCTCATATAGCGGGGATGGCTGAATAGATTGGCGGTTCCCCACAGCAACTTGGTGCCGGTTCTGGCCATTTCCTTTTCTGCACCTGCCACCAAACGGTCCAACATGTCATGGCTGGCCTTGAGGGTGGCCTGTTCCGGAGCCATATCGCGATCATGGAAGGTGTAAAAAGGTGCACCTAACTTTTCGAAGAAAGCGAATGCGGCCTGCTGTTTGGCCAAAGCCGATTCCAATGGATCGGAGATTTGATGCCATGAACGCGCAAAGGTTCCCGCGCCAAATACATCGGAGCCATCGCCGGCAAAGGTATGCCAATAGCAAACGGCGCAGCGCAATTGATCTTCCATGCGTTTGCCCAACACCATGCGATTGGGCTCGTAATACCTAAAGGCTAGCGGATTCTCAGAATCCGGCCCTTCAAAGCGAATTTTTGGGATGCGTTCGAAATTAGTGTCAGCCATTAAAAAATCCTTTCCTTCACATCTGAGCCGCGAAATGCGGCTTCAGGTCTCGATATAAACTACGATAGATGGCGATCTTCCGGGAATATATCTCCGCCCAGTCCGCGTTGGGTTCGACCACATGGTCAATAGCAGGTGCGGTACATACCGCTTCCGGCGACTCGCCGGTAATGGCCAATCGGCCTAGACGCGCAGCTCCAAAAGCCGGTCCTAATTCACCGCCCTTACGGTAAAGGAGAGGCCTTCCTAAAGTTGACGCCAAAATTTCGCCCCAGAGTCCACTCCGGGCTCCGCCACCAATTACACTCACTTCCTTAATGTTGGCGCGCGCATCGCTCAACGCATGCTGTCCATCCCCAAAGGCAAAGGCAACACCTTCCAACACGGCTCTTCCCAGCGCTCCGCGCGTCGTGGCATGCGTCATACCGAAAAAGACACCCTTGGCCATGGGATTGTTATGGGGCGTCCGTTCACCCGAAAGATACGGTAGGAAAATCGGAATCGAATCACCGGGTTGGCAGGCTTCGGCTTCGGCCAGCAGTGAAACCTCATCTGCAGCTCCGGTGACTTGCACGGCCCAGCTCAGACAGCTGGCTGCGCTCAGGATCACGGACATTTGATGCCAGACCCCAGGTAGGCAATGGCAGAACGTGTGAACGGCTCCTTCTGGATTGGCGGAATATTCCGAAGCGGATACGAAATACACTCCGGACGTGCCTAGAGAAAGAAACGCTTCACCGGGCCGAACCACGCCCATACCAGCCGCACCCGCCGCATTGTCGCCTGCGCCGCCGGCTACTTTAACGGAAGGGGAAAGTCCCCAGGCAGCGGCCACATCTTTGCGCAAGGTTCCGGTCGCTTGTGAACCCTCGTATAATTTCGGCATCGTCGATAATTTAAGTCCCGTGCCGCTGAGCATTTCTTCCGACCAAGCCCTGCGGCCTACGTCAAGCCATAAAGTTCCTGCAGCATCGGACATTTCCGATGCATAGTCACCGGTAATCCGTAGACGTAAGAAATCTTTGGGAAGTAAAACTTTTTCCACCTGTTTAAAAATTTCAGGCTCGTGTTTGGCCACCCACATCAATTTGGGCGCAGTGAAACCCGGCATGGCAAGGTTGCCGGTAATTTTTCTGCTTTGAGGCACGCGCCTTTCCAGCTCCGCGCATTCCTCCCCGCTACGACCATCGTTCCAAAGTATTGCAGGCCGTAGCACACGGTCTCCCTTACCGAGAAGGACGGCTCCATGCATTTGGCCGGAAAGGCCAATGCCTGTGACGGCCGCGAATTCCCGAGGGCGGGATTCCCGCAACATTTTAATGGCCAAGTCCGTGGCCTTGATCCATTCTTCCGGATCCTGTTCGGACCAAAGGGGCTGAGGACGGGAAACATTTAAAGGGGCAGTGGCTTGATCGATGATGTTTTGGGACTCATCTACCAGCACAGCCTTAACGCCGGAAGTACCCAAATCTATGCCTAAAATTATCATGGCAACAGTATAGTTTTATGTAGGCAAATTGGATTGTATTAATCCTTCGAACCTAGGTAAAATTTCGGCATTCCTAAATTCGAATCGATCCCGGCGTGCGTGGAAAAGGAATCACGTCGCGAATATTGCCCATTCCGGTTACAAATTGCACCAGGCGTTCAAAGCCCAATCCAAAACCCGCATGGGGCACGCTACCAAAACGCCTTAGATCCATGTACCATTGCAGCGGAGCCTCATGCATGCCCATCTCGTGAAGCCGTTCAATGAGCACCTCTTCCCTATCCTCGCGCTGCGCGCCACCGATGATTTCACCGATGCCGGGAACCAGCACATCCATGGCCCGCACCGTCTTCCCATCCGAATTGACCTTCATATAAAATGCTTTGATGCCCTTTGGATAGTCCGTCAAAATAACGGGGGCATGATAGACTTTTTCCGTTAAATAGCGCTCGTGTTCCGATTGCAAATCGATACCCCATTCCACAGGATACTTAAACGTTTCTCCGCTCGATTTCAGTACCTCTACCGCTTCAGTATAGGTCAGACGTTTGAAGGGGTTATCCAGAACGGATTTGAGCGTATCCATGATACCCGGCTCTACTCTCTGCTTAAAAAACTCCATCTCCAAGGGGCACTTTTCCAGCACGGCTTTGAGCAAATATTTGAGAAAGTCTTCAGCCAAGTTGGCATCATCTTCTAAATCTGCAAAGGCCATTTCCGGTTCCACCATCCAAAATTCGGCCAGATGCCGGGAGGTATGCGAATTTTCGGCTCGGAAAGTAGGGCCAAATGTGTACACGTTGCCCATGCTGCAGGCATACGCTTCTGCCTCTAATTGACCGCTAACCGTAAGGTTGACGCTGCTCCCAAAAAAATCCTGCCTGAAGTCGATGCCGCCATCCTCCCTGCGGGGCAGCTTCTCCAGATCGAGCGTGGTCACCCGAAACATCTTCCCTGCACCCTCCGCATCATTGCCCGTGATGATGGGCGTATGCAGCCACAGGAAATCGCGCTGCTGGAAAAACTGATGGATGGCTATGGACAGAACATTGCGAACCCGGGCGATAGCGGAAAAGGTATTGGTGCGGGAGCGTAGATGCGTATAATCCCGCAAATATTCATAGGACATTTTTTGCTTGCCGATGGGATAAACCAGCGGATCACAAGGTCCCAACAAGGCAACTTCCACAGCTTTAACTTCCACACTTTGCTTCCCACCTTGCGAAGCGACTATGTGACCGTGAATCAATACGGAAGTACCCGAAAAAAGCTTGGGCACCTCACTGGCATAATTGGACAATTCTCCTGGAATCACTACCTGAAGATTTTGGAAATACGACCCGTCGTTGACTTCCAAAAATGCAAAACCGGCCTTCGATTCCCGTTTGGTTCTCACCCAGCCTTGTACCAAAACTTCCGTCCCGATTTGCGGCTCGATTAAGATGTCTTTGACTTTTTTATAGAGTGTCGATCGCAGCATATAATCCTTGTCTTTAGTTTATATAAGTCATTCTAATTAAATGATTTAAACTATCTAACTTAATGCCATTTATTAATTTTATTTCTTAAACTCGATTCTGTTCGTGTGGGAAAAACTAAATAAAACCGTAAGGAACAAGGGCAAAATAGGAGTTTTTTAGATTATCTATCATTTTGGTAGATAATATGTTATATTGACCTCAGACTGATGCACTTGCAATTTGAGCCACTTTGCCTCACCCCTTATACGGTTAACGGTTAGGCTGCCTGGAAGGATACTCGGATATGGCCTCGCAAGCCGAAAACCCCTCCGCCTCACTGAGTTATAAGCCTGGAGGATTTCAGCCCATCGTACCCAGTCCGCCCACAGTGACGGAAATTGGGCAAACTGCAAGTGCGGTTCCAACACCTGCTTCAACCCCTGCCTCAAACTCGGCTACTAATCAACCTCCGGTCAACGCGGATCGAAAGTTTTCCCAAAAAGTGGCGGCACTGGCTGCCCAACCCAAGCACCGCGGCGCATTTTTTACCGAAGATGCTTCCAGCAAGGGATTGGCATTAGCCACGGCCAAGTATAAGGATATCAAAACCTACTGGCTCATTGACCCACAAAGCGACCTTATCTACGATGCTAAATTTTTTTCCTATGGTGGGCCTGTGTCCATGGCCTTGG
>JAYSRH010000305.1:0-3530 GCA_043721115.1 Fibrobacteria bacterium
ACAACAAGTTCCATCAGTACGCTGTGTTTTCAAACCGTTAAGGGTAACCTACAAGTGACTAAATTGGCTAAAATCACCCACTCGATTGCCCGAAGAGCCCAAAAAATATGGAAAGCCTGTTTTCGAAGATGAGCGAAAAGGAGAGCTTACTAAGGAATCTAGCTGGACACAGCCGGAAACAACGGTTGAACTGCATTTCTTTAAAACCGATGAAAAAGAGTTCCCGCCCATGCTTTATATTACCTACCGAGAGTCGAAGACTGATTCAAAACTGTAAATAAAAAAGGCGCGGACAATGCCGCGCCTCACCTCTATGGAATAACTGGAATACAGCTCCCCGCATACGTGCGGATGAACCGCAAATTCAATTTCCCAGAAACAAAGTCCTGATAAGACGCGACTTGCCGTCGTCCAAGATTAGGAAATGGAGACCGGAACTGAAGCTACTTGTATTCACTAAAAAAGTTTCAGTTCCGATATCCGTTTTCAGATAGTTCAGCTTTCCGCTGGCATCCTGGATGGATACCCGCAAAGATTTAACGGCAAAGTTACCTGTTGAGACGGTCCACTCCATTGCGCGCCCAGCCTGGTGCACTGTAGCCCAGCCGCCAGCGGAAACTGCGCTTTGGTTTTGTACAAGGGTGCTTTTGCTGGGTTGAGCAACCAGTAGGGTACTCGCGAGAGCGTTTACGTACCAAATTCTTCCGTCCGGACCAATCGATATACCTGTAATGCCTTTTGAGCCAGTCGAAATTCGGGCCAATTCTTTGGCGGGAAGCGTTGTAACGTCGAAGAAAATGATTTCTCCAGTGGAATATTCCGATACAATTAAGGTGTTGTTGAGTATGTCAATTCCTGAAGGCTGGGATAACTTTTTATCAGTAACTATTTCCCAGGTGGCTCCTGACATGTTTACGTATTCTTTTACGGTTTCACTTTCCGGATACTTGGGTTTTCCGCCGAGAGTACCGCTGGAAGTATTCAGTCTTAGAATGCGCTTATGTCCCGCATCCACTATATAAAGCCAGCCCTTGCCCTTATGCATTACCAAATGGCTGGGAATACTCCGGCTCACCACTGCTACAGGAATTTCGGGATACCTCCGAATTATACCGTCACTGTGATCACTCCCCCCTGGTAAATGGGGCATCCCAAAATCATACCGCACGATATCCTGGCTGTACGCATCGAAGACCCAATACACATTGGCCTTCTCATGGGCAATGCCCAAGGAATAGGGGCTTGCATGGAGCATGTCGATATGACTGCCGTTGCCGGGATTAGGTTTTGCATAAATGGTGCTATCGCTGTTCCATAGGGTTGGACCTGAAAAAACGGCATCCGGGGCAGGTATGGGTATGCTGTCCAAAGTGCCGGAAACGGTTGCAAAGGTACCGCTGTCGCCGAAGGCCATGCTGGTAGGCAAAAACATAAAATGCATGGCATTTTCATCCTGCTGATAGCGAGCCTTTTGTCCGGGTTTTCCGGGAGCAAGGATTTTAACTGTCGATCCACCCGAATTGTTCGTCCCCCGGTTTAACACCCAAAGATCCCCATTCCGATCGAAATCCAAATCAGTGGGATTGGCAATTTTTTCTTTTCCGGAGGCTATAGCAACATAGGTGGTTGCAGTTGGATTTGCGACATATTGTGAAAGGATATCCGGAATGAGCGCGTGGCTGCTCAAAAACAACGTGGCGGAAAGGATTGTAATATGGAGAAATTTTTTATTCAAAATTCATACCTTTCAATGCTTGGCCGGTGGCAATACGGATTTATAAACCGTCAAGCCGGCTGGCAACAAACGAATTGACCGGGGGCTTACTATATTTTCCTTGGCCCTCACGTGGAGAAAAATATGGTCGCGCCAAACAGTGAATTCGATGATAAAAATCCGCAAGCCATCAATATCGAACTGACGGAAGCAGCAGCCGAAGGCATTTATTCCAACCTGGTGCTGGTCAGCCATTCCCCATCGGAATTTGTCATCGACTTTGCTCGTCTTTTGCCTGGACCGCCCAAGGGCAAGGTGTTCGCCCGCATCATCATGACACCGATCCATGCCAAATCCTTAATCGCGACGTTACAGGAAAATCTTGGACGCTATGAAAGAAGCTTTGGCAATATCATCCCGCCGGCAGGCCCAGGAGCTCAGCCTCCAGGCGAGTTCGATCTCTGATTGGCGTAGGCGCACTATCCCATGAAAGTCGTTTGCCTGGACATGGAAGGAGTTTTGACTCCGGAAATTTGGAAGCATGTCGCCAAGCGCGCGCAAATCCCAGGTTTAAACTTAACCACCCAGGACGTCAAAGACTATCGTGAGCTTATGGACAGGCGGGTTCAGATATGCCACGACCATCAGGTGACGCTCGCGCACATTCAAGGATATATTGCGGAGCTGGAAATCTATGAAGGGGCACGAGAATTTTTGGACTGGGTGCGCGAGCATTATCAACTGGTTATCCTTTCAGACACCTTTGCCGAATTTGCCGAACATTTCCTGAGGCTGTTGGGACGACCCACGCTCTTTTGTCATACCATTGTTTTTAACGCTTCAGTGGGCCGATTGGAATATTCCCTTAGGCAGGAGAATGCTAAGGCGAAGGCCGTTCAGGCCATCCGTTCCTTAAACATGCGGACCCTTGCTGCAGGTGATTCTTACAACGACATTCACATGCTCAAAGAAGCAGACGTGGCCACTTTTTTTCGAGCGCCCGCCACCATCAATGAAGAATACCCCGGTTACGGAAACTTGCAAACCTATGCGGAGCTTAAGGATTTTATTTTGAAGGCGCTTTAAGCGCGATTGTGCGACACTTTGATTTAAGCATTAAACTTGCCCCACTGTGCAATCCAAAAATTTAAGCCGTTCATTAAAATGTATCCCATTGACTCTGGCGTTGACAGTCTGTCTAGCCACCCATTCCCTTCACGCTGACACGCCAGTAACCGAGCCTGTCGCCCAGTGCAGCCTCGATGCGCCCGGTCGCATCGAAGTGCTGGACGGCATCCACTATGAATATGTCAACCAAGGGCCGAATACGCCATTGGTTCTGGTGGTTCCCGGATCTACCCAACACAATCGTTCATTGGAATTTTGTATGGTTCGCGATCATTTTCTAAGCAGAGGCCTGTCTGTACTGATTATGAATCCACCGCAACATGGTGAAGATTTCCAGTGGACTGGAAAAATATATTCCTGGGGGGAACAAGAGGCGCGGGACCTAAAAACTTTGACAGACAGCTTGGGTTTGTTCACCAAGCACCCTCAAATCCACGCGCTTGGATTTTCCATCGGCGCAAAGACGGTGATACGCTTTGCATCACTGGAAGGTATCAAAGGACACTTAACTTCAGTTATGGCCGTGGCGCCCCCATATAGAGTCAGCGACATCAATTCGCGTCTTTCCGGCGACATCGGCAAGCCAATGGAAGGCTTGATTTCCTCAGGTGCTGCAGTGGATAGAAGTGGGTATGCGCGCATGTTTTACATGGCCGCCTTTGGAATGACGAGAGCGTTGGCGTCCAAT
>JAYSRH010000306.1:0-3530 GCA_043721115.1 Fibrobacteria bacterium
CTCAGTGATTTGTTCTTTGTCATGTCCCGATACGCTTCCCATATGGCGCATGTGCAAGAATATTTATGGGAATATGGTTCGATGAGCCCCAAACAAAAAAATGCAGCCAAGGCTGCCACGGCCGCTCAATCAGCTAAGGTCAATAAACTGAGTAAGGCCACAAAGCGGGCAAAGACCAACTAGATTTTTACGCCATTCACAGGGGCGATGGTCGTTGTTTGTTCCGCTGTTGGATTCAAAAGTTGCGTAAGTACATTTGTCATGGCACTGGGCTTAAAGGGCTTGGCCAAATAAGCCGCGAGGTTATTTGCCACTTCCATTATAATCTCCTGGTGTGCTTCCCTTCCGGATAGGTACAGGACTTTTAAATTGGGAAAATCGCCCCGCAGGTTTTGGGCCAATTCAATTCCGTCCATGTACGGGCCCAAATGCACGTCCGCTACCAGTAGGTGAATAAAGAAGCCGTTTTCTCGGGTCAATGCCAAGGCTTCATCCGCATCCGCGCAGGAAACCACATCGTACCCGGAAACCCTTAAAATGGTGGTGATTAGATTGCGAAAACCTTCATCGTCCTCGACTACCAATATCAGGTATTTCAAGTTTTGCATCGGGTTCTCCCCTCTCCTTCAGATCGTCATTGAGTTTGTCCATGGAAAGGCGGGCAGCATGTTCCATGTCACGGCGACGAAATTTCAGACCCAATCCGGTGATATACAGTTCTTGGAAAAATACGGAGCGTCCATCTTCCTTATCTTTCAATCTAAAAACGAATTCCTTCGACAGGAACCAGGATCCCAGACGGTGTTTCCAGACAAAGCTGAAGTACTTGGGCGCCATGAATCCCGTTACCGTAACCGTTTGCTTTTCGACATTTTTTCCATAATACTGGATGTCGATTTCGAGCGGGGCATCCGGCGCGGCTTGGCCTCTAACTGCTTTAAGGAAACGGTTCCATTCCGGATAAGCGGGAAAGTCCACGAGAATTTTCCAAAGTTTATCTGGAGTGGCTTGAATCAAGATTTCCGTGGCGACTTTCATGTTTACCAGAAGATAAACAAAATCACAAGTGCTTGCATCGAAAATCTATTGCGTCACGGTAAGGCTTTAAGGTCTAAAAAAATCTTCAGGCCTTCGGTCACGGAGAGATGGAAAGTGCTTACGCCATTGCTTGCATACACTTAAGTCTGCCTGTCCGTGTACCAGCACCTCGTCTGCTGCGCCTTGCGCCAGCGTTTCACCTTTAGGGGAAATCAAAAGCGAACCGCCAGCGAAATGCAAGGCATTCTGATCCCCGACACAATTCACTCCTGCCACATAAGCTTGGTTCTCAATGGCCCGGGCTCTTAGAAGCGTCTCCCAATGGGCTTGCCGGGCGTCGGGCCAATTAGCCTGAACAACAATGAAGTGAACACCTTGTCGGGAACCGGCTCGATACAATTCAGGGAACCGGAGGTCATAACAAATGCTGGGTTGAACAATCCAGGAATCACCGCCATCCCCAGCTTCGATTTCTGAGGTAACCACTTCGCTACCCCGGGTGAAGAGCCGATCCTCTCCGCCGTAACTGAATGGGTGGATTTTCTGATAGCGGGACAGCTCTACTCCTTCGGGAGAATAAAGGAGGCTTAAGTTTCGAAAACTGCCGTTGCCTTCCAAGTCCACTGCGCCCAGTGTGCCCATTTCTACCGTGGAACCCAATATGTAACATCCCAGCTTCTGGGCCAAGGTCGATAAGAACAGGCCATCCGCTGCACCCACGGCCGCCCACGCTTCGGCTTCTGAGGCATTTAGGGCATTGGTATCCAAGAACCCGGTGCTGAAAAGTTCCGGAAGCACGACCAAGCCGGCACTGCCCGTTCCAATTCCCGCGGTGAGTGCTTGTACCTTCGACCTGTTTAATTCAGGCTTTCCCCGCGCTATAGCCATTTGCACCAAATAGATGTCCATGTTTAAAGTGTAGCAAAGAAAAAATCTGGAAAAACTAAACAATGACTCTTTTGAAACGAAAAGGCAGCGGCGGCGACTAAAGAGATGTGAATAGTTATTTTAGCCAATGAGGTTCTATTTGAAAATTCCTTTGATAAGTCCATATCTCGCTTGGCTGCAAAAGGGAAATCCGGTAGGCGCTGTCGAGCGTTATCCAGCTATAGATAAGGACAACCAATGTTCCATTCCTGGAGTATTCATTATTGGCGATCTCACCGGCATTCCCTTGCTCAAGCTGGCTGCGGAAAGCGGCAGCCGTGTGGTGCGAAGCCTAGACACGGACGCGGATTTTAAAGCTCATAAACAGGGAGTCGGCAATCGTTCCAAAGGTCAAGGCCGAGTGTATGATGTCCTTATTATCGGTGGTGGGCCAGCTGGAGTGGCTTGCGCCTTGGAGTCCGAAAATCTGGGTATCGATTACCATCTTTTGGAATCTTCCCAACTCTTCAGCACCATTGAGAATTTCCCCAAAGGCAAGCCCATCCTTGCCAAACCCGATGGCTATAGCGCGAATACCCCACTCGAAATTAAGGATGGGCATAAAGAAGACCTGCTTCTCAATCTGCACCGACAACTGCAAGGCAATACCTTACAACTCAGTTTGGGCTGCCGCGTAGAGGCTATCCATCGACGTGGGAAAATCTTAGTCGTGAAAACGGAGCAAGGGGAATTTCAAGCCTTAAGGGTCATTGTCGCCATTGGAAAGACCGGAGACGCGCGACGCTTAAATGTTCCAGGCGAGGATTTGCCGCAGGTTTACAATCGTCTGTTCGATCCTGGTGAATTTTATGAGCAGGACATTCTGGTAGTCGGAGGAGGGGACACGGCCGTGGAAGCCTCCATCGCCTTGGCGGAGGCGGGAAATCGCGTGACGCTTGCCTATCGCAAGGAAACTTTAGAGCGCCCAAAATCTGAAAATCTAGCAGCCTTTGAGGAACTAAATAAAGCGGGCCGCATCACGCCCTTGTTCAATGCGCAGGTCAAAGCCATCCGTTCCAGCGATGCTCTGTTGACCGTTGCCGGTCGAGAGGTGGTCATCAAGAGCAGTCCAGTATTTATACTCATCGGCCGTGAGCTGCCATTAGTCTTTTTAAAGCGTTCGGGCATCAAAATGGAAGGGGATAAGGATCGCACCTGGTATCTTTTTCTGGTCGCCATGCTCAGTTTTTTTTTCATGCTGTATTTTGGAAAGGCCGGTTTGGCCCGCAATATTTTCCAGGATGCACCCAGTGTGATGGATAAAGCCCTCGCGTATTTTCTTAAGCCTTTATCCTTTCATTTGAATTGGGACCTAAACCATTACTCCTGGTACTCGGCAATAAACTTCTATCTCGGCTGGATCGGCTCCATGGTCTTTCTCGCATCCGGGACTTTGGCGCTCGTCATCATGATTCGAAGACGGGGAAAGTATTTTGGCACAGCGTGGGGTAAGCTTAAATACGGTTATTTCATAGCAGTGGCGGTCTTCTTTACTTGGGTGTATTTCCATTACCTGCTTGGCCGCAATGCGGGTTGGGTGGAAGAGCCTACCTACTTTTACAGCC
>JAYSRH010000307.1:0-3527 GCA_043721115.1 Fibrobacteria bacterium
AATAAATTGAAGATTGGAAGCATACCGGTGTCGGTACCCTTGAAATCGGATCCATCCGCACATACCGGCACGTTGGTGCCGACTTAACCTGGTACTCAATCATGCCTATTAAAATCCGGAATGCGAATTATGATTGGGAGTTTAGTGCGAGCTACGGCCACGCTCAAGGCGCGCAGGCTCTAGCCTTCCGCGATGTCTGGCAGGCAAGAAGTACGTTAGTGAATCTGTTTTCCCATACTAAAGATTTAGGAAGATTTCGCGGATTCCTATCCACGGAAGTCCGCTGGGCCGATGTTGCGAAATACGATAATGTGGCTTTACTCCAAAAAGTCGCCCAAAGTTTGTGTGCAGGTAGGATTCAATTGCGAATGCAGGAAGTGGTTCTAGCGCAATTCTCCAAAGCCAACGCGCCAGTTGCACATCAAGAGGCGGAGTTGGAGTCCTGGGTAGAACCTGAGCCGGAACCGGATTCCCCCGAAGCGCCGGAACATTTCGCCGTCGCTCCTGAACAGGCGCGCGCATTGGCCGCAGAAAACCGTGCCTTGGCGGAATCTGGTGCGCCATTCAAGGAAGTGTGTCAGAACCAAGCCAATTGCCCAGTTTGCAGTGCCGGTCACACGGTGATGGCCTGATACTGGAGCCAAGTCCTTTGCGCCCACTTGATTTTGTCAAAAAAGTGGGGAAGGGCAAGACTCTTTCCCAGCACCTGACCGCTGAGGAAAGTCGCGAAGCCTTTGAGGCATTGCTGGACGGGCGCTTCACCGCTGCACAGGCTGGGGCTTTTCTACAGGCCTTGCGTATCAAGGAGCTTAGTCAAGATGAGCTGGATGCCTTAGCGCATGTTTTCAGAAGGCGGACCTCGGTTCTCGCTCCTTTGTCCGGTGAAAAATCCCTGGTAGTCAATCTAGCCTCCGACACCGCTCGCAAAGGCGGTCTCGTATCCCTATTGGCCGCTCACTTGTTACGTCGTTTTGGAGTAGGCGTGGGGCTGATTCAGAGCAGGCCTGTCCTTAGTGGAAATCGAATGTCCTTCGCTACTTCTTGGAGTCTGGCACCTATTTTGGATAAAACCGAACCAATGGGAATGGGTTCCAGTGCTGTTGTTCCCATAGTAGTCGACACCGGTTCTTTGGTGATGGGCCTGTCAAGTTTGGATGCGCTGCGCGGAGAGCTGGGATTCCGTTCCTGCTTGCACACAGCGGAAAAATTGGTTAACCCTTGGCCGAGTTCGCCGATGCTGCTGGGAATTTCGCATCAGCACTATGCTCTCCGCCTGGCCGGAACCATGGCTAGCCTGGGACAGGAAGGCTGGATAATCCTCGGCAACCATGGCACAGTGGATTTGGTTCTGCATAAAGAAACAGCCATCGTCACGATGCAGGCCAATCAGGTGCAAGAAGAAAAAACCGTCCCCGCGGAGCTGGGTTTAGATTTGTCGCCGGATATTTATACTTTGGCCAATTTCCCACACTGGGAACCTTGGCTGGAAACGCCACGGGACAAAAGGCTGATGCGGGCGGTACACTATCAATTAGCGGTTTTCTTGTGGGCGGCCGGAGTGGCAAAAGATGCTCGAGCGGGGTTGACCTTGAGCTGCCAGGCATTACCTAACTTGTTTGGGGAGGATTAACGTGGCGGAAGGCAACAGCAAGAAAAGAATTGTCCGGTCGGGTTCAACCCAGTCCGGAGTGGCAGGTACGCCTATGCAGGCCATTCGCGAAGTGTTCGGATATTTACGTCGTTACCGCAATCAGGTGTTTGTGCTGAAAGTGGACGATTCCTTGATGAGTCGCCCGTTGTTTTCCCTACTGATCAAGGACATCGTTTTATTGCAACAAACCGGTATCAAGATCATCCTGGTACCGGGAGCCAAGCAATCCATCGACAAGGTTTTGAAAACCTATAAAATCAATTCTCCCATCAAAGATGAAGTGCGCATCACCTCGGCAGAGGCCATGCCCTTGGTCAAGCTGGGCGCCTCTAATGTGACCAATGCAGTCATGTCTCTTCTGTCCGAAAACGGTGCCCATGGCGTCGTGGGCAATTGGGTACGAGCTAGGGCAATAGGGGTTCGTAATGGTCTGGACTTTCAGCATACCGGCCGAGTGGAAAAGGTGGATGTACAGCTAATTGAAAATATGCTGGAGGATCAACTCATTCCCATCGTCCCCAATATCGGTTGGAATGTAGTGGGCAAGGACTATAACCTATCGAGCAATGAACTTGCTGTAGCCATTGCCAAAGCTATGCGTGCATCAAAGCTTTTCTTCATCGGAGCAGAGACGGGAATTCCGGTTATTTCCGAATGTGCTTTTGCGGACGCGGGTGAAAAGGCCACGGGATTTTTTTCCAATCTCGATCTGGAAGAAGGCAATATTCTCTTGCGCGACTATGCGCACAGTTTAAAATCCGAACATAAAGAATTGGTGGCCTTGGCCATGGATGCCTGCGCGGCGGGCGTGGATCGTGTTCACCTTATCGACGGATCCCAGGACGGCATTCTGCTTCAGGAGATTTTTTCGAGCAGCGGCCGGGGAACTATGTTTTATGCCAATCAATACGATAAAATTCGCGCCGCCTGGCCCACGGATATTCCTGAAATCCTGCGAATCATGCAACCTTATGTGGATGATGGTGTGCTTATCCAAAGGAATGCAGAAGACATCGGTGAGGGCTTGGAAGAGTTCGTTGTATTCAAGATTGATGACACTTTACATGGCTGTGCCGCCTTGCATATTTACCCGGGAAAAATCGCAGAACTCCATGCAGTAGTGGTGGATGCCAATCATGCCGGTCAAGGGACAGGCCGTAAAATTGTTTCCTACCTAATCGACAAAGCAAAAAAGGCGGAAGTCAAAACGGTTTTTCTGCTTACCACCCAGACCAGCGATTTTTTCATGCGCAATGGATTTCGCGAAGCTCCGATGACCATTCTCCCTCCGGAAAAACTGGCGACCTATAATCTCGATCGCAATTCCCGGGTTTTGGCCATCGAACTTTAAACTGACTTAAAAGCCTAGCGAAATTCTCGATCAAGAATGGAGGCGATGAAACGCTCCAAGCTAATCGGATAAAACCTGGGCTGCGGACACCAGATGACGCCCATATTGATGATTTCCGCGCGGTTCAATTCATTGAGGACTTGAGCGAGCAATTCCTTATCGTCCCCGGGAAGCTCTTCCACAATCAGATGTTCATTGCGAATCCGATAGTTCTTTTTGGGCGCCTTACTGAAAGAAAAAAGCCGGGCCGATAAACTTTTATCCATAAAAGGTTCGGACTCCGGAAACATTTCCGCGAAATGCTCATCTTGATGCGAGATGGTAAACAATAACTTGGGGCTTACTGTAATTTTTCCGGTAAGCTTTACGGAACCGGGGGGCTTGGAAGAGGATTCGTCCGCTTCATCATTTGGCCCCACCAGGGTAAAGGGCAGAGTATGGTATCCGGCTACGATTCCCGTAATGGGAGACCGTCGGACTTCCGTGGTCTTATAGATGTGTTTTAGACGTTCCTGATCGTGGTCG
>JAYSRH010000308.1:0-3524 GCA_043721115.1 Fibrobacteria bacterium
GGTGGCTGTTCCAGTAATGCGGAGATTTTGCCTGGCGGCTAAACCCTCGCGTTCTTCTTTTCCATCCCAGGCGAAGAAGAGAATCTGGGCTGTAGAATCCCCAAAGGAAATTTGTTTCGGGATAAAGTAGTCGCTGGAAAAGGTGAAGTCCTTATACGGAAAAGTCCGTTCAAATAGAATATTGCCGCGCTTATCGACTTTTTGGTCTGTCATGTTATGACCGATGACGTAGGTCTTGTGAATCGAACCCGCAACTATTTTAATGTTTACAAAACCAGCCCCACTGCCACCGGAAATCTTGCCCGTGATGGAGCTGCAATCCAATGCTTTGAGGGTGTCAGGTGCTTGGATAATGGTAACGCCCAACTTGGGTTTTCGAAGCATAAGAACTGGCTCGCCCAAAAGAGCGTATTTGAGGTCATTGCGATTACCACCTGGAGCATAGGTTTCAGAACTATTTTTAGCTAATAGCAAAGCTTGTCCAATTGTTTGCTCTTCAGAAGATGAATCAGCTGGAAAGACTCTTCGATAAAAGGCGCTTGCTAAATCAAGATTGACGCCAGCAAAGGATTCACGAGTAGATGAGATCGCTGCAATCGCCCCCACCCCTTTTTGTTTAACAAATTGCTCACTCATTCCCTCCCCCGTCAAACCTTCAAATCGACCCACTGTACAAGAAAAGGCGTTTATCATGGGAGTGCGGCCTTCATTATGCATCCGCGAAAGGGCGTCATTTGTCAAAAGCAAGGCTTCATCCGCCCACTGGTTAGACGCCCCATGCCCCACATAGTTGACCATAACGGTACCACGGTTAATAAGAGAAAGTAAATCTTGCGTCGCTTCAGGCTTGTGGTACGATGAATTGATTGGATAATCCAGCAAATAAATTTTGTCCACGGAAACCGCCGGTTCATTCTTATTGATGTCTTTACCTAAGTTATCGGAATCGGTCGTGTGGCCGTCTCCAATAGGGTCGTAGCCACTAGTTGTACCGCGTTGAGTGGCATCATCGGCTGCAACAATAACACGCGAGCGCCATTCCCCAGCCTTTGTAGGATCTTCGTAGTCTTTAACTTTTTGGAGGTACCCCTTTGCCTGTTCGGGTGACTGTACCGGGAGTCGACCAACGGAAACATCTAGACCGAGATTGAGCAAATCATTTTCATTCGAATCAAGTGCTGCATAAAAATCATCGGTTGCAATTTCATCATTGTCAAAAGGAAAGCACTCGAAGGGAGGAATTAAATTTGGCGGAGCCGCTTTCATCACCGCTGCCTTTATATTCCGAAAATCATAATTGCCATCTCCAAATAAAAGCACATATTTGAGTGCGTGAGAATCGCTACTCTTGGTGCCCCAACTTGAATACGCCCAACGCAAAAAATCGCGAATGGCTACCGGTGATAACCGACCGCTTGAGAACTGACGATAGATGTCCTCCACTTGAACAACGGAGGTGCGCACGTGCACGCTGCGTGAAGCTTTGTTTCGGTAGTCTTTAAGCTCTAGAGCCTCATGAAGGAGAGAAGCCGGTGTTACGATAATATATTCCGGATTTTCGCCATCTCCTGTTTCCAAATTTTGGAGCGATGTACCGGTTGCGGGTAGGGATTGAAGCTCAATGTTGGCTGGAGATAATCCTGTTGCATTGGAATAGATAAAATATCTAACATTCGCTCCCACTGATAGGCTGTCCGTAAACGTTTCCGTGCCATCCAAAACCATGCGCCGCACAGCAACGCCATCTTCGATGCGCAAACACTGTTTCCCCTCTCCACCGCTTACTTTATAAGTAACGGACTTGCCGAATTCTGTAGGAAATATCCACAGTGGCTTTCCGGAAAAAACATGTTTGCGTCGATAACTAACAGTATACCCCTCGAAACGACGCTCTCTCGACCAAATGAGTGAGTCCAATTGAAATAGCGGAGCGTTCTTGACAGGTTTTGTCCAAACATAATAGCTGCCTGGAGAATAAATTGGTGTTGGATGAACGGAAGTGTCCTGTACCGGTACGCGCAGGATATCGAAGGATTCGCCATTGCCACCCATGTAAACAGTAAAACCACTATCCTGAACTAGTGCTGCAACATAAATGCCTACATAAAGTGAATCACCAGGAATGTTTTGATCTAAGTCCGGAAGGGAATCTGTTTCTTCACTGGCAAGTTGTAATTTTGATAAAGATGTCCGCACAGTTGATTGGCATCCGTTTCCATTCCAATACCAGAACCAATTAAAACCTGTTTCTTCGTCCTTTTTAGGAGGATAGCTGGGATCACACGCTGCAGTTTGCACATCCTTTTCGGCGCGTAAGTAGCTATATGAAGAGGTTTTAACAGGTGAAACCGGCGGTAGCGAACGGAATTCCTTGAGCGGCTTAGCTACCTCCGTTTTCTTAGAAAAATCAAGGAAATAATAATTCTCAAACGAATAGGGATCTGAAGTGAATTCATAACGAATGGGGCCACGGTTTCCAGGAAGTCGAGTCCAGAGGCTGGTTCCATGCGCAAAGAAGCGAACCGAATCCCCTTCATCGAAGGTTTCATTCCTGTTTTTATCCAGGACTTCAATGGGGATTTCCCGCAAAGTACCGGGTAATATTTCTGCTTCCATGGTACTCGGTAAACTATCGTTTGGACCCGTATACATTCGCAAATTTGAAACGCTCACCCCAGTCAAATCCGTTGAGACACGTACCAAATCCGAAAAGGAAACTCCGTAGACGCAGTCCTCATCCAAATTTTCCAAATTGCGGTCACCAATTTTAAACCGGATAAACCGATTACCCAATTCGAAATGTGCAGCCGAGTTCTTACGCAAGGCAACCGGTGAATCGGATCGGTACAAATACGCACCTCCGAGAGGATTTTTTACCGCTGTGGCGAAAGAACCCGACAATCTATTTGTCGCTCGTTGACCTAAAACTCCCGCAAACCGAACTTCTACCTGCATTCTTTTGATCAAGGTTAAAGTTTTGCCAGATTCGGACCAAAGCGTCAAAGGCGTTTCAATGCCTCGAATGGGCACACCTCTGAGCGTGCGAACATTGAGCAATCGTGCTTCAAGATTAGCTGCCTCGCGGAAGAGGCGGACGTCCGCGTGGTATTCCATTTTTGTGGGCGATAAGAAATTCGGATAGGGCGAAATACCCCCCATCTCTGTGCGTGTCTCTGTCTCAAGAATATTGATTTTTACTTGTGGGGCGGAAGTACCTGTAATTACGTCAAATCGATATACTGGTAAATCTGGAGAACCGGGAATTCCAGATCGGGAACACCCCTTACAGGTCACTTGAAAGGTACCGGCCTCATCTACGCGAACTAAGTTAAAGTCCGGATTGGAAATTTCTAATACCAGTTTTTCGGGAGTGTCTTCCAGTACACGTTCAAATTGGTGTTGGGACAATGGGGATTCCGCTAATGCCGGAATGGCCAAGAAAATCAGCAGGAAAAGGTTAAGCACAAACCGTAAGGTCATCGGAAACTGCTTGCTTGTTGGCTTCATCTATTTTGCCTAGAACT
>JAYSRH010000309.1:0-3524 GCA_043721115.1 Fibrobacteria bacterium
TATTGTTTGCCGGGGTTGATAGGATTCGTTTGGAATGTGGTTCAAATTTCGCAAAATTCGAAGTTGAAATGGACCTGGGAATCTTCGATAAATCAGAGATTCAGAGATTTCGCGCACGCTAAATTCCGGCCAGGACGTATATTTGATTTTGTTAAGGTATCTAGGTACTTTGGCACTCGAAATCGATTCGCTGGAATCGGTGCGATTGGGAAAAATCAAGCGAAAAGCGTAAATCGGAGGCTCTGCAATGAAGGTCCTGTTCTTGAACCCTCCTTATTTCCCTATGTTTTCTAGAGAATCTAGAAGTCCCTGCGTCACCAAATCCAGTACGCTTTATTGGCCCATGTTCATGGCCTATGCAGCGGGCTGCGTGGAAGCAGACGGGAATGAAATACAAGTTATTGATTCTCCAGCGATGGATTTGGATTTGGAAGCCACCCTAGCCAAAATCCGCGAGTTCAAACCCGAATTTGCTGTGCTCAACACCTCGACACCATCCATTAACAACGATATGCGCGTGGGCAAGGCTATTAAAGAGACAGCCCTTAAAGAGGGATATACCTGTCAAATTTCATTGATGGGAACCCATGCCACCGCTGAGCCTTTGGAAATTCTAGAGCGGGAAATGGCCGTAGATTTTGTGATCTCCGGCGAAGCAGACTACACTGCGCGTGAACTGGTACGTCATCTGCGTGGAGACGGTCCCGATCATGCCCGTAATGTTTTGGGGATTTCCTGGCGCGATGGCGAAGGGATGGTGCGAAATCCTGAACGTCCCAAAATCGAGGATTTGGATACCTTACCTTGGGTCAGCAAGGTGTATCACAAGCATTTGTTCTCCTGTTATAAGCGTTATTTCTACGGCGCCAATATCAACCCACTTATTGTGATTCTTTCCGGGCGCGGGTGTCCGTTCCGCTGCACGTACTGCGTCATCCCACAAACGTTGACTGGACACACATATCGCAAGCGCAGCATCACGGACGTGGTGGACGAAATGGCGTTCATCAAAGCCAATTTTCCTGATCTAGGCGAGATTTTCTTTGAAGACGACACTTTTACGGCCCATCCGACGCGCACGGCTGAACTCTGTCAGGAAGTCATCAACCGTGGACTCAAAATCACCTGGTCCGCCAATGCGCGGGCCGATGTGAAGTTTGAAGTTCTGGACGTCATGAAGAAGGCCGGTTGCCGGGAACTTTGCGTCGGCTTTGAATCAAGTTCTATGGAAGTGCTGAAGAATGTGAAGAAGGGCCTGGCCAAAGGCATGTCGGAAAAATTCATGGAATCGGCCAACAAAGCCGGTATTCTTATCCATGGTTGCTTTATGGTAGGTAACTTGGGTGATACTAAAGATACACTGCAAGGCACCCTTGAAATGGCCAAAATGCTTAATCCCAATACGGCTCAGTTTTATCCCATCATGGCCTATCCTGGAACGACTGCATATGATGAGGCCAAATCCCGTGGTGAACTCGCTAGCCAGGATTATGATGAATGGTTGGATAAGGACGGGCAGCACAACACCACCGTTATCCGTAAGGGACTCACATCACAGGATTTGGTCGACTTTTGCGACCGGGCTCGCCGCGAGTTCTATCTACGCCCTGCTTATATTTTCACGCAGGCCGTCATGGCCTTAACCAATAGCCGTGAAAGGTATCGCGTTTTTCGTGGAGCGGGTACTTTGGTCAAACACCTTTTCAAGCGGCACGGCGCCCCACAGGCCTCCAGCGGCTATTCTAAACCCAAGGTCCAGTCGTCGCATTCCCATTCCCTGCAAGAAACGTTGCGGGAAGCGGAAGTCAATGAATCACTGGCAACGGCTGCCTCCGAAAAAACCGCAGCGTCGGTAAAAGTCTGACTCTGTCGTGGCCCCTTTCCGCATAGGCGTTTTCGCCTCCGGCGGAGGATCCAATCTCCAATCGATCCTAGACCGAATCCGCAGTGGCGAACTGCCGGTTGAAATTGGTTTCGTCCTTTCCAATAACAGCAAGTCCGGAGCTTTGGAAAAAGCTAAAGCCTATGGTGCGCATGCTTATCATGTCAGCGGAGTCACTGAAGGCAGTGAGGATAGCGCCACGGCGCGGATGATACAACTTGTCCGAAGCCATGCCATCGACCTTTTGGTTTTGGCCGGGTATATGAAAAAAGTGCCAACCGCCTTATTGGCGGAACTCAAAAATCGGATACTCAATATTCATCCGGCATTGCTCCCGGCCTTTGGTGGGGAAGGTTTTTATGGGTCAAAGGTTCACGCGGGAGTGATAGCCAGAGGGGCCCAATTTTCGGGCATCACTATTCATATGGTTAATGATGCGTATGATGAAGGACAAATCGTCCTGCAGCGCGTGGTACCGGTCCCTTTGGGCTGCACGCCGGACGAGCTGGCCGCCCGCGTGCTGGTCTGTGAGCATAGCTATTATTGGCAGGTTATTGGTGGTTTCGCCAATCAAGAAATCAAACCGACATCCAGTGAGGATCCGGCACGTGCTGTAGACTTGAGTGTGTTCCGGGCACGCATGGATGCTGGCGATGGCCGATAAATCCGGCCGTGTGCTTTGGGAATTCGATGTTGATTTGCTGGAAGAGTTTCCACAGTTGTGTGGAGTGGATGAAGTGGGTCGTGGCCCTTTAGCTGGAAATGTGGTGGCGGCTTGCGTCATTCTGGACTTCAAGGGTCAACCCATACTAGGGTTAAACGATTCCAAAAAACTTTCCGCAGCCCGGCGGGAAGAACTGTTCTTGGACATTCAGTCTCGGGCCGTGGCATTTGGGATTGGAGAATGCACACCGGCGGAAATCGACCGATATAATATTCTGGTAGCGTCCCTCCTCGCCATGCGCCGCGCCTTGGATGCTATGGGAAGGCCACCCGGCTTGTTGCTAGTAGACGGCAATCAGCGCATCCCCGATATCACTTGGCCTCAGCGTACTTTGGTCAAAGGCGATGGCCGATCCGCCTCAATTGCGGCCGCGTCCATTCTGGCCAAAGTGGTTCGCGACAGACAGATGGTGGAGCTGGATGCGCTGCACCCGGAATACGGCTTTGCCGGCCATAAAGGCTATCCAACGGAAGCCCACCGCAAAGCTATTCGTGACCATGGACTCACGGCCTTTCACAGGTTGAGTTTTAGCGGAAAAGCAATGCGACAGACGTCCTTGTTTACTTGAATAACAGTGAAAGCACCTCAGTGAATATGAAGGGCCGATTCCAAGTACCCGCTGCGTTTAAAAACTTGCTGAAATTTGCCTTGGGCTTTGTGGCGATTGGGTTCTTGGTGCATTCTGGAGCCCTGGATCCGGCCTTGGTAAAGCAAGCCTTGCTGGGTCATGCGGGATTGTGTGTTTTGGCCCTGCTCACCTATATCCTTTTCGTAGTGATACCGGCGTGGTTGCGCTGGCTGCTACTGATACGCTTGGCGGGGCTGAAAGCTCCCACTTCTCGAATTTTCAGCCTGTCTATGATGGGGATTTTTTTCAATAGCCTTATTCCCGGCGGAACGGGCGGGGATTTGATCAAA
>JAYSRH010000310.1:0-3500 GCA_043721115.1 Fibrobacteria bacterium
GTCAAAAGTACGGAAATCTCCAACTCCAGAGGGATTGGAATTCGCCTGTTCAAGAATCGAAGTCCTGGATTCGCCTTTACGGAAAAGATGTCCAAAGAGGCGATTAGGCAGACTGTCAAGGACGCCATGAGCCATACGTTGATTACTGATGCGGTGGACATGGATTTACCGGATCCGGAACCTTTACCGGACATCGATTTAAAATCATTCAATCCTGCGCTTGAAGATATTGGTCTCGACCGTATGAAAGCCCTGGGGCTTGAGCTGGAATCGCTTGCACGGGAGGCGGACAAGCGTATCGACAACATTCCTTATCTTGGCGCCAGTCGTTCTTCCGGAATGTCAATGGTGCGGAATTCCAAAGGTGTCGTTTTTTCTTCGCGGTCCAATGTAGTGAGCGCCGGCATCGGCGTGGTGGCAAAAGAGGGCGAGAACAAAAAGATGGGCGTCTATTCAAATGGTGGGCGCAGCTTCGACTTCAATGCGACCTTCATGGCAGGCAAGGCCGTGGAACGGGCCGTGGAGCTTTTGGGTGCGGAAACCATTCCCAGTGGTCGTTATCCGGTGGTTTTTTCCAATCGGGTGAGCGGTTCCATTTTATCCATGTTCGGTTCTCCTTTTTTTGCTGATGCGGTGCAGAAAGGCCAAAGCAGGCTTGCGGGAAAAGTAGGTCAGGCCATTGCGGTTCCCAAGTTTAATATTACTTGCAATCCGCATATTCCCGGGGCGCCCGGTTCGCATCTCTTTGATGGCGAAGGCGTGGTGACTTCGGCGCTGGAAATCGTCAAGGACGGTATCCTCCAAACCTATCTCTATAATTTGGAGTCGGCAAAAAAGGCGGGTTGCAGGCCCACGGGTAATGGCTCACGTGGTTATTCCGGAAAGGCCGGTACTGGATTTTCAAATTATATCGTAGCCAAAGGCGATGAAGATTTAATTGATTTGCTTTCCGCTTATCCTGAGTGCTTGCTAGTCACCAAGCTGGATGGTGGTTCGGGCTGCTCTGCCATTTCCGGAGAAATCTCGATAGGCGCGCAAGGGTTTTGGTACGAACAGGGAAAGCGCATCAAACCTGTGGACAAGTTGACTTTGAACTCCAATTTTTTTGACTTGCTCCTGGCCATCCGGGGGCTGTCCCGAGAGTATTCGGATTCTTTCTCTTCGGTTAAAGTGCCGGATCTGTTGGTGGAATCCATGTTCGTGGCCGGCTAGGCCATCCGGCGATTCTATGCCTGCCGATTCTGTTCTCAACTTCCGGGATGTGCAGGTTTCCTTTCCATCGGGTCTAGCAAGTGTTCCCGCCTTAGACGAAATCAATTTGGAAATACCATCCGGCGCCCTATATGTTCTGCTGGGTCCAAATGGCGCGGGCAAGACCACTTTGCTACGCTGCATCACCGGTTTGGTTCAGCCGGAACGCGGTTCACTGACGGTTTTCGGGGAAACCATGGTCGGTGCTTCCAGCACGGTTGAAGACACAACGGAAGCCTCATTGAAAACGGAAGCCTCATTGAAAGCCAAATCTAAAGTGCGCAGCGCGCTATTGTCCCGTTTAGGTGTGCTGATTGAAAATCCGGGCCTGTACGGCCGCCTGAATGCGCGGGAATACTTGGGTTTTTTCGGAGGCTTCTATGCCATCCAAGGTTTGGATACTCGCATCTCCAAACTCTGTGGTGAGCTGGATCTTTCACTGGACAATAAACCAGTTGCCAAACTTTCGCAAGGGAATCGCCAGAAACTGCAACTCGCACGCAGCCTGTTGCACCAGCCCGATCTCCTGCTTTGGGATGAACCGACCGATCACCTCGATCCGGTTTCGCAGCATCAGGTGCTAGGGTACCTGCGCAGTTACCTAGATACTACGGGCGCAACCGCCATCGTAGCCACTCACCGATTGGAACAGATGGAAACCGTGGCCAGCCATTTTGGTTTTCTTTCCAAGGGTAAACTTAATCGCACGGGAAGCCGGGAAGAGATACTGAGTCAGACCGATGTTAAAGCCGAGGTTCGAATTGGATTTGCACGGGATCCGGGAAAGGTTGAATTGGATGGATTGGCGAAAGAATTTGGAGTTGAAATCCATTTTGAAAAGAACGACGAGATCTTAGTCATTGGCCTGGACCTATTGAAAAAAATGCCGGCTGTCATCCAATTTTTGGTACATCAAAATGTGCCGATTAACCGAGTGGAACTGTTGCGGCCCACCTTGAAAGATGCCTATGCGCGGTGGGTGGAGCAATGAATATCTCGCATGTCCGAGGCATTGCCCTGCATGAATGGCGTCTTATCCTCAAGGAGCCGCGTTTTCTCATTCCCTTCTTGTTGACGCCCTTGCTGCTCATAGGGGTTCAAAGCTTTGCGGTTTATTTTCGTCCGTTCGGATCGGATGAGGAAACTTTACTTTTGGCTCGTGCGCTACTGTTGATGCTGGCGGTACTGGCTCCTAGTGCGAGTGTGCCACTAGGCGCGGATAGTTTTGCCGGCGAGAAGGAACGCAACACACTGGAAATATTGCTTTGTTTACCTGTTGATCTTGGCTCATTATTTTGGGGTAAGGTACTAGGGGTCTATCCGCTTCCGGTACTCATGGGCTGGCTGGGTCAATGCACCATGTTAACGATCCTTTCCAGCCGTGGTCTTCTCTCATCTGATTTTATCCCGTCAACGATTAAAGCGCTGGTGCTCACACCTGTAGTGGGATTGTTCTTGTGTGCCTTTGCGACGTGGATGTCCTTGGTGTCCGATTCCGTAAGAGGCGCGACCCAGATTACAAGCCTTGCCATGCTGGGGATTTTCTTCGCCGTGATGGCCGGTTCCAGTTTAATTTTCGGTTCCTGGATCTTTTTTGCAGTGTGTTTGATGTCTCTGCTGTTTGCATCAATAGGCTGCCTTTTCCTGGCACGCTTAAAATTTCCAAAATTATAATGAAGGGCAGATAGGTATGCAGACTGGATCCAATTTGTGTTTGGCTGTACTCGTTATTTTCGAAGCAAGCCTCATCTCGGCGAGTCCGCCACTGCAACACTCGCTTTCCGCATTGAATGAATCTCAGACAACAGCAACTAACGAGGTTGCAGCTAGTGCCGATGCGATGGATCCAGCCTCAATGGCAGAAATGGCAAGCGTCGATTCGGCTCGGCGGGCCATCAGCACGCGCATTTTGAGCGCAACGGACAAAAAGGAAATTCGCGCGTGTGATCGGGAAAAAACCGAATTTCTAAAACAATGCAGAAAAGCCGAACCGGCTACAGCCGAGGTGGATCAGCGATTGAATGAGGCGAAACGGAACAGCGCCAACCCTAATGATCCGGCCATTCAAGCTCTATTGCAGAAAAAGTTCCTATTGGAAAAGGCCTGCGATGACCGATTTAGAGCCACTTCGCGCGGTAAGCAATGTCTGGACGGCGAACAAAAAAGGCGCGTGGAGTTGGATAAAGCGATCCGCGCCGATAAAGGCTATCAAAAGCTGTGGAATCGGGCTCAGGCTTTAGGATCCAAGA
>JAYSRH010000311.1:0-3500 GCA_043721115.1 Fibrobacteria bacterium
GAAGTCCTAAAATCGTCCGGCTACTCGACTTATATGGTAGGGAAGTGGCATGTTACCTCTGATATGGCCGACACCGCTGATTTGCCTCTGCAAAGAGGCTTTGACCGGTTTTTCGGATTAATGAATTCCCCCTACAATTATTTCGATTCAAAGGTGATGATGAACGGCAATAAAACAGTCTCCCAACAATTTGGAACATACAGCACCTATCACGTAAGCGATACCGCGGCCTCCTACATTGACCAGCATGTAACGGCAGGAAAAACCAATCCGTTTTTTCTCTACGTGGCGCATAATGCTCCTCATTATCCCTTGCAAGCGCCCGATTCCCTGGTTGCCAAGTACCGGGGCAAATACCTGCAAAGTTGGTATGCCTTGCGAGACAAACGTTATGCCCGGCAATTGGCCTCAGGATTGATCAATCCCCTGTGGGTGTTGTCCGGCAAGGATGGAACCGATTGGGATACTCTATCGTCCGCGAAGAAATCGGAAATGGACTTTCGCATGGCCATCTATGCTGCCCAAATTGAAGCCATGGATCAGGGAATTGGTACGGTACTCAAGGCCATTGAGCGGAATAAATTGACAAGCAATACCCTAGTGATCTTCTTGTCGGACAATGGCGGCAATTATGAAGGTGGACTTTTGGGCAGCGATGCGGCAAGCGATCTCGGAAAACATGTCACGGCTTCCACCATGTCTTATGGTCAAAGTTGGGGCAACGCCAGCAATACTCCTTTTCGAAAATTCAAGCATTTCACTTTTGAAGGGGGTATTGCCACGCCCCTGATTGCAGTATGGCCGAATGGGATTGTCGGTACAAATCGATGGGAATCCCAACCGGGACATATCATCGACCTTATGCCCACGCTTGTTGAGCTCGCTGGAGCGACCTATCCTGCCCAGTTCAAAGGCAATACCATTATTCCCATGGAAGGTGTCAGCTTGGTTCCCACCTTTACAGGAAAAGTATTTAGCCGAAGTCAGCCTTTGTTTTGGGAGCATGAAGGCTCCAGGGCGATTAGAGATGGGAAGTGGAAATTAGTAGCCTTACCCGGCGGCAAATGGGAGCTTTACGATTTGGAGTTGGATCGTACCGAAATGAATAATCTAGCCTTGATTCTACCCGACCGGGTGGCATCCATGACTGCCCTTTGGACGGCATGGGCCAAACGCACGGATGTCATTTACACGCCATCCAGCATCAAAACCGGACCCATTGGAAATTTGAAAAGGGGACGGATAGGGGAGAGGGCTGCCGCTTGGGAAGACCGCGATGAACTGGGCCGTTTATTGGGCCCCAAGGCCCGACCTTCGGTTGATGTTTTGCTTCCCGATTGATAAACTTTCCGACTAGAAAAA
The DNA here is from genome assembly GCA_043721115.1 of Fibrobacteria bacterium. Taxonomy (GTDB): domain Bacteria; phylum Fibrobacterota; class Fibrobacteria; order UBA11236; family UBA11236; genus Chersky-265. Next base: position 1,363 of record JAYSRH010000311.1, read on the forward strand.
TAATTGGAGTAAATAATTCTATGGTAAATGAACTTTGTTCCTGTGACACACAAAAGCCCTTTTCACTTTGCTGCCAACCGGTTTTGCTGGGTGTTAAAGTTGCAGAGTCACCGGCCGAATTGATGCGGGCCCGTTATACGGCCTTTGTAAAACAGGAAATCGATTTCATCTTGAACTCCGTTTCTCCCACGGTGCGAAAAAGTTTTGATCGCAAAGGAATCGAGGATTGGTCACGCGATACGGATTGGGCGGGCCTTGAGATAGTGGCTACAGATAAAGGTGGGCCCAAAGACGAAAAAGGCCAGGTAGAATTCATCGCCCGGTTTCGAGAAAAAGGCGAAGTCAAAGAGCATCATGAATTGGCCACTTTTGTGAAGGCGAGCGGTGTATGGTATTTTGAGGACGGCCGCACGCCTCCCGTTAAGCAGTTTATTTCAGAGGGACCAAAAATCGGAAGGAATGATCCTTGCCACTGTGGCAGCGGCAAGAAATTCAAAAAATGCCATGGGGCGGCCGGGTAGAATAAAGATCGAATTAAAACTACAGATTGGGTTGGAAGTGAATTCCTACAGGGGCTCGCTCACCCTCTGGATGTAGCGGCAGTGTAACGCCTCGGCTGTCGATTAATCTCCTGACTCCGTAACTGCTTTTAGCACCGTTATGCTTTGCACTTCGGATGGCTATGGGGCTTTCCACGGGTACTTGCAATTCCTTTACCGCATTGTCCACAGCGGATGAGGCTTTTAAGGCCACAAACCGAGTTTTCATGCTGTCCAGTATCGTGGTGTATTTTGCATTGCCGATCAGATTAAAAGATTCATTGGGATCGGTTTGCAGGTCATACAATTCTTCGTATTGAGGCGTGACAAAGGGATAGACAATGTACTTGTAGCGCTGTCCCACAGCAGCATAGGACAGAGGAATGCCAGGCAGTAGTAACGTAAAGTCATGCAGGTACTCGGAGCGCCACATTTTAGCAGTTCCGTTTATCAAGCCCATCAAATCCCTACCTTGCATGGTCACAGGCGCGGGCACGCCTGCTAGGGAAAGAAGGGTTGCGGGGATATCGATGTTCAACGCCATTTCCTTGCGATGGATTCCCTTTTTAGACGGGGAAAGGCGTGGGTCATAGACAATTAAAGGGACGCGAATAGAAGGGTCATGCGACAGCCATTTTCCGGAATAGCCGCGGTCACCGGTGAAAAAACCATTGTCGGCTGAAAAGACGATGACGGTGTTACCGGCAACTCCCATGGCTTGAAGTTTGGCACGGATGCGACCGACAACATGATCGACCCCGGAAATGAGGCGATAATAATTCTTCATGCTCTCCTGATATTTTGTTGGGGTATTGAATTCCAGCGCCCAGCGCGATCGCATTTCCGTACTGGGATCCTTTAGAAAGGTCGGCAAGGCGTTGAAAAAAGCAGGGTCCGAATTGGGAGATGGGGGAATGGTCGCGTTGAGATATAGACCCATATCCGCCGGGTCCGGAATGAATTGACGCGGATCCCCATCTTCAATATGCGGCGCTTTGAAGGAAACGGAAAGACAGAATGGCTTGCCTTTTCCTTTGCTGGAATCCAGAAATTCCAAAGCTTGATCGCCCATTTTTGGCGTGATATGGCCGACCACCACTCCGCCTACTTTTATTTCATAGTTGCCCTGCCCGCTGAAGCCATACCATTTATCAAAACTGGTGGTGGGTAAAGGATCGCCTAATCCCCACTTGCCGATAAATCCGGTATAATAGCCGGCCTTTCGTAATACTACGGGATAGGTCTGGGCCAATTGAGCAGCAGAGAAAATGGAAAAAAATTGGTTGAGGCTGTCCCGGCTATAGTGTTGGCCAATCAGCACGGAGGCGCGGCTGGCTGAGCAAATGGACGTAGTGACATAGGCATTGTCAAAGGTCACGCCCTGTTTGGAAAGGGAATCGATTTGCGGGGTTTCAATCACGGAATTTCCAACAGCTCCGAGAGCATTCCAGCGCTGATCATCGGTTAAAAGAAAAATGATATTGGGTGGAGCGGTTTGCGAATACACCGAGCCGGACAACAGGCAAAGCATTCCAATAAACTGTAGCACTGACACTTTCATAGTAGCATCCAATCCTCAAAGACCCAATATACGTCCGA
>JAYSRH010000312.1:0-3493 GCA_043721115.1 Fibrobacteria bacterium
CGGTGCCCGTGTGCAGGTCTTGGTCGATGGTTCGGATCCCAATATGGGAACGTTGATTCGTAATGCCGTGGAACCGATGCTACTTGGAGCCACCTTGCAAGTACTAAAGGTCGATCAGCCGAAAGTGTTGGACGTTCGAAGCCTGGTTCTCTACAATCCCGAGCAACGCAGCGCCCTATTTTTTGTGCCCGGGCTAATGGCCGTCATTCTCCTTATGATTTCCGCGTTACTAACCTCGGTAGCCATCGCCCGCGAAAAGGAACTGGGCACCATGGGTCAGCTTTTGGTTTCGCCGCTTGGTCCGCTGGAAATCATCGTGGGGAAACTGCTGCCCTATATTTTTTTGGCCGCCTTTGATGGGTTTCTTATCATGCTGGTGGGCCGATTGGTTTTTGGAGTTTCCGTGGCCGGAAGCGCATGGCTATTAGCCCTTTGCAGTCTGGTTTATGTTTTTACGGCACTCAGCATCGGTCTTTTGATCAGCACCATCGCCAAGCGTCAGCAACACGCCATGTTCATGGCCGTGGGTGCCACCATGATGCCTACCGTTCTGCTTTCAGGATTTATTTTTCCCGTGGCCAGCATGCCCAAACCCCTGCAAATTATTTCCAGCATCATTCCCGCCACGTATTTCCTCGAAATTGTGCGCGGCATTATCCTAAAAGGCGTGGGGCTTCGGGAACTGTGGCATCCCTTAGTCATCTTGGGCGTGCAGGGAACCGTGCTCATGGCCATTTCCATTCGTAAGTTCAAGGTCAAGTTATGAACCTGCTCGCCATTATCGTCCGCAAGGAGTTCCAGCAAATATTCAGGGACAAGACAAGCATAAGGCTGATGTTCATGGTTCCCCTGATTCAGATGTTGGTGCTTGGGTATGCCTTAACCACGGAGGTTAAGCATACGCCCATTGCCGTGGTCGACCACGATGGAGGTCCACGCAGCAAGTCCCTGGTCCAAGCCGTGTCAGCAAACGCGCTGTTTACTTTTAAAGGCTACGCGACCTCTGAGGCAGATTTACGGGAAATGTTGGACGCGGGAAAAATAAAAGTGGGGCTTATCCTTCCCACAAATTTTACCCGTGACCTAGAGATGGCGACCCGCTTGCAACCTGTAGAAGGTGGCCGAAGCACACTCGGTATCGGTCCCAAAGGCGGTGGCAAAATCCAACTTTGGGTGGATGGCCAGGATGCCAATTCCTCCGGTGTGGCCCGAGGTTATTTAAGCGCCATCCTCAACCGATGGGCCATGGACTGGCTGCGCGGACGATTGGAAGGTTCCGGCATAAGGCTCGATCAAGTTCTACCGCTTTCCGTGGACACGACCGTGCTTTTCAATCCGCTGCTCAAGTCTACATGGTATATGATTCCAGGTGTCGCGGTTATTTTGGTCACCATGGTCACGGCCCTATTGACTGGTTTCTCAATTGTAAAAGAAAAAGAAGCGGGAACTTTGGAGCAACTCATGGTCACGCCAATCAAACCCATCCACGTGGTAGTAGGCAAAACCGTGCCGTTCTTTTTAATCGGACTGCTTGAATTGATGCTGGCCTTGACCATGGCCCAGGTATGGTTCAAGGTACCCTTTCGTGGAAACTATTTGGTACTGTTCGTCTTTTCAGCGGCCTATATGCTTTCCACCTTAGGGATAGGTATTTTTACTTCGACAGTGGCCCGCACGCAGCAACAAGCCTTATTCATCATCTGGTTTTTCCTGCTGTTCTTTATGTTGCTCTCCGGATTTTTCATGCCCGTCGAAAACATGCCGCATTGGGTGCAGATGGTAACATACCTGAATCCGGTGCGTTACTTCATGTATGTGCTACGCGAAATGTTCTTGAAAGGTTCGGGCTTTGCGGATCTTTGGCAAGAAGGCTTGGCGATGGTGGGCCTGGGGGTAACGGTCTACACTTTTTCGATTTTGAAATTCAATCGCACCTCTGTATGATGCTGCCAACTCGCGACGCTACAGATCATCCCCTGCCGGATACCGAAAGGCCGCAGCTCTACGCCACAAACCCCAACCATGCGCCTGCACAACCGCTTCCGATAATTTCATGCCTGGGTTCTTTTTAATCAAAGCACTCCACTGATCCAAATAAGCATTCGAGACAGAATCCTTCCACGGTTGCCCAGCTTGAAACACCTCGTATTCCTTTTGGGCTTCTACCAGACCATTAAATGCATTTTCAACGCCCAAGGAATCCTGAAAAGTTTGGTAGAACAGCGTTTGAAATTCCGCTGCCTTAAGTTGGAACATAAAGCCCAGCACACGTTGTTCATAGCCCGTAGAGAGAGCCCGCTGACCCGCATACGATTGCACGCGCAGGCGTTTCCCCAGCATATACAAACTACGAGCGGCATCCCGGCCCCTAATCCGAATATCATAGGGATGCTCGGCCAGCGGGGAGAGAAAAACCGAATACAGAATATTAATCCATTTCTCGAAAGGGGGGAATGGAATGCGTCGATAGATCTCCAGTCCTTCCGTTAACGTATAGGGATTCAAGTGGCCGGTACTGCTTAGAAGCCCCAGCAGCAATTCTTCCATACGAGGATAATAAAAGTCGCCGCCGGGTACGCGCCGCGGATCCATGAACAGAGCGCGGGCTTTTGGCACCTCATCCGCCTGTAAAAAACTATACGCCAGCATGACACGCAGTACCCCGTTTTCCGGGTCCAGTGCCAGGGCCTTTTCAAGATAGGGCCGTGCCAATTTCACTTCGGACAAGGAATCCTGTTCGAGGTAGGCCAGGCTCAATTGATAGGCGATAATTGGTTCCTGCGGCTTAAGGCTGTCGGCAATATGCAATTCCGCCAGGCGGCCCACATGCGACGTATCCAGCAGTGCCCGGAAAAAATGCAGCCGCCAATCGCCCGGGTACCATTCCCCTATTTGGTCCAGCACTTCAGGTGGCTCAAAAGCTTGCAAGGTAACACCCTGTTGGGAAGCAGGCAGAGGTGCTTCCCGTACCTGTCGGGACCCGTCGCAGGCATAGACTATGCAAAGCACAAGCAAGAGTCCTAAACTTTTAAGCATACTGGATGAAAATGTCATACTACAAATGTACAAACTGACCTACTCGCTTCCGTTGAGGCATGCATTCCCAAACCTATCGATTGTATGATTAACTTTGACAACAATGGGCACGAACAACTTGGAAAATACTGCCCGAATCACCGGCTACTTGGTTATCCTGGCTTTCCTGGCTGGAATGCTTATGATTGTATTGACTTTACGACAGGGACTGCTTTTCCCCCACAATCGAGTCAAGGTCAACTTCCCCACCGTAGGCACCCTGATGAATGATGATCCCGTCAAAATGCAGGGCGTGGAGATTGGACGCGTGGACCATATCGAATCTGGAGTAGGTACGGCTATTGCCACTTTGGAGATTTACAAGCACATGACATTTCCCAAGGACACGCGGTTTATCAATTACAATTACAGCCTATTCGGGGCACGAATGATCATCGTAGTTATGGGCCAGTCGACG
>JAYSRH010000313.1:0-9088 GCA_043721115.1 Fibrobacteria bacterium
AAAAGCAGCGGCAAAAAGTGATGAAGGAACTCAAGGCAAATTCCATCCGCTTTTTGGTGGCTACGGATGTCGCTGCCCGCGGAATCGATATTCAGGGACTATCGCATGTATTCATGTACGATCATCCCGATGATCCGGAAGTGTATGTCCATCGCTCCGGCCGCACGGCGCGCGCGGGTGCTTCGGGCCAGGCCATATCCGTGGTTGGATTGGTAGAGGAAATGGCGCTACGCAATACGGCCACCAAATTCGATATTCCTTTCATCAAAAAAACGTTGAAGCCGGAGAAGGCATTGGAAGACATTGTTCGCGAACGCACCACCGTGTATTTGGAGCAGGAGTTTCGGCAACTGCGCCAATCGGATCAGAATGGCGCACGTCGCATGGTGCCTTTGATAGACGCGCTAATCAGTTCCGAAGAGGAAAAGATGGCCCTGGGAATGATCCTGCACAAATTCTATTGGACCCATTTCACGGGTCTTTCCGAACCTTTGGCCCGGGATGACGAAGAGGAATCGCCGCTACCGTAGCCAAAATCCCAGGAGCTACCCCACCTCGCCCTTGTAAGTCCGAGTGGCATGGTTGTACAGGGTTTGGGTTTTGCATAGGGTTTGGCTACTCCATAGGGATTGGCTATTGCGGAGGTTTCGCTTTTCGCAAGGCTTCCGCTAACTTCTCTTTCACTACGCCGCAATTGGCATCTATTTTAAGCGCCCGCTCATAATGGCGAATGGCATTGGGAATATTGCCCTGTAACAGCTCGAAATCGCCCATACGCGCGGATTCTGAACAATCCTGCCGACATGCGGAAATCAGTAGGCATCCGAGTCCCAAACCAAGCAAAGTGAACTTTTTCATTCGGTACTCTCCTGTTTAATAATATAATCCAACGATTTACCTGGGTAAGCGGGTAAATGGAATGCCAGGAGAATATTTTGTTAAATTTTCAATCCCATCCCGGCCAAGCATGAAGTGAGTATGAGCATTAAAATAAAATCGGAAAAGGAAATTGGATTGATGCGGGATTCCTGTCGTTTGGCGGCTGAAATTCTCGCTAGGGCTGAAGAAATGGTTAAACCTGGTATTAGCACCGACGATATCAATCGGTTTGTCCATGACTATACCGTGAAAAACGGCGCTTATCCTTCCCCACTCAATTATCATGGATTTCCAAAATCAGTTTGCACCTCCGTGAACAATGTGGTGTGCCATGGCATCCCGGGACGGCAGATTCTTATGGAAGGCGATATCATCAATGTGGATGTGACCTGCACCCTGGCCGGGTATTATGGGGACACTTCCAAGACAATTTTCGTAGGCAAAAGTTCTGATAAGGCCAAGCACTTGGTTGATGTCACTTACCGTTGCCTTGAAGAAGGCATTGCCGTGGCATTTGCAGGCAATTATTTCGGAGACATTGGATCCGCGATTCAAGACCTTGCGGACGAACACGGGTTTGGAGTGGTACGCGAGTTTTGTGGCCATGGCATTGGCCGTGCTTTCCATGAAGACCCGATGGTTCTGCATTATCGCTCAGGGGGCCGAGGTCAGCGCATTACGGAGGGAATGGTTTTTACCATTGAACCTATGCTGAATGAAGGTAATGCCGATGTATACGTTGCCGATGATGGCTGGACGGTTTTTACTAAGGACGGAAAACTCTCTGCACAGTTTGAGCATACCCTAGCCATGACACGTAACGGACCGGAAGTTCTGACAAAATACTTCTGAGCAACCGACGCGGGTTAGTCGTCTTCTTCATCCGCCTCATCTATAATTGGGAACGAAGCCATACTGAGGTCTTCGCCCTTTTCCACTAACTTCCGTTTGAACCGGTACAAATCATCTAAGCGCACATGGAAGCCCTTGGCATCATCGTCGGTAATGCCATTCAGAATAAGGAATTCACAAACCTCAATCGCTTTGTCGATATTTTTTTGGTTTTGAAAAAACGTGATTAAGGCCTTGGCTTGCGTGGCAATGAATTTGGGGTTGTAGCCAAACTGACGAATCGTTTGGCGCAGAAAGCCAAGTGAAAATTCCGCCAGCATTTCCTTGTTCATGGTGGACTTGCTTTCCTTGATCTTAAATGTGAGAAGATCGAGAAACTCATGGGCCACCGAAACTTTTTCAAAGAATTGCGCATCCGATTTCTGGTATTCTGAAAACTTGGTTAAAGCTCCAGGATTGTCGCCATTCAGCTCAGATAAAAGTGCTTCCAAAACACCGTCTTTTTCGGAACCAGCCGCCTCTTTAGCCATTTATAAAATCCCCTTAATTTCCCGCAAAGTTAGGCAATAGAAGCCGTTTCGAGTATCCTTCACTTGTTTAAGCATAAGATTTTCCGGTTTCATAACCGGCTAGACGCCCTATGAAAGCCGTTGTTTACTGCCTGCGTCAGCTTAAATTTCATCAGATCCAGAACTTGGGCCTGGTTCAGGCTTCAAGGGATTGGGTTTTGGGGCAAGCAGCTCGGGAGAAATGGAACGCAATACTGCCAGCATTTCCGTGGCCCCATTGAAGCGATTGTCCCGCTTGCCCTGAAGCGCTTTAACGATAAAATCGTTCCAGGCTTTGGGCACGGTTGGGCTATGATCGATGGGCATGCCGGTAAACATGTCCGGTTTTTCCCGCGCCCGGGTTTGAAATATTTTTTCCGGTCGTTCGACCTTGACGGGTAGAAAACCTAGAGTCAATTCCAATAGAACACAGCCCAAAGAGAAAAGATCGGCTCTACCATCTACCACCTCGCCTCTGGCTTGCTCCGGTGAAACATAAAGCGGCGAACCCAAAATAAAAGCCTTCTCTTCTTCATATTCAGTATGGTACACGGCCGCAAGACCAAAATCTGCCAACATGCATTTACGACTTTTTTCCACCCAAAGAATGTTTTCCGGCTTGATGTCCCGATGAATAATTCCCTCTGAATGGGCAAATTCCAACGCCTCCAAAACTTGGCTGGCCACCAAAATGAGATCTTCCATGCTGGGCAGTCGTTTACGTGGCAATGGGTGCTTCTTTTTTTGCTTAAGCCATTGACTGAGTGCCACTCCGTCCACTAATTGCATGACGAAATACATATAATCCGGATGCTCGCCGTAATCAAAAATTGGAATGATATGCGGATGAAGGAGATTGGCCACCAAAACGGCCTCTTGTTGAAATCGGTCCTCCGTAAAAAGTTTGTTCAGGCGGTTTCTAAACACCACTTTTACGGCAACGGGTCGGCTTAAGGTATTTTGAAATCCGCGGTAAACGACTCCCATGCTACCTTGGCCAATTTTCTGAAGCAGGGTAACTGTACCCAAGTTTTGGCCGGTTAAATCGGGTAGGTCGCGAGTCTTGGACATGGGTAAGTTTAATTATAGCATTAAACCTTGATATCAGGCGTGATATGAGGTTTTCCAGACTGTCATGAGGGTAGACCTGTGGCCAAGAATAGGCTAAAATAAAGAGATATCATGAATCCGGACTCAAAAGCCTTCAGCCGTTCTGATGCCGAAAATCTCGTGCGCCATTGGAATCTTTTTTATAACCGTACCGTAGCCTATGCCTTCGATCATCCTGCTGCACAGGAAAGCATTCCCAAGGTTTTTGAAGCTTTACAAAAATGTTTGGATGAAGAGGGCAGCTTGTCCGTGCTCTTCCAGGAGTTTGGCTACTATATCGGGCACATCGATTTAGTGTACCAACCCAACAACCGAAAAATTGCCGATCACTTACGGCGATTCGGAATTGAATCCTTAACGGTTAGTAGCACTCCAACTCTTCACGACACCGCACGTTTTCTCGATGCGTGCTCCCTAACTCACGCAGACGGCGCACGTTTCCTAGCCTATTTGACCAACCAAGGCGTTACCTGCTTTAGCGTAAACAATGTAACGCTGCAAACGGTTAAAGAAGGTGACTCCGTGGTCACCAAGGCTACACCGGGCAGCATTTCCTCCCCAGGAAATTCAGGTGGTGTGAAAAGCAATGAAACCTTCCAAAACCTGAGTTCCTTTGACGCGGCCGCCATGCAAGTGGTACTCGGCCGCTTGACCTCACAAGAAATGACTGCCAACTTAAGCCTGATTCGGCTGTTGGAAAATCCTTCCGCCCTCCCGGAAGCCATGCTAAAAGTATCCGCAGCCGATCCCGGTCGCGAAGCGCAAACCTTGCAACAAAGCCTTATGAACGTGGTGGGAGCATTCAAAACGGAGGCAAGCCAAGGTACGGTGCCCATCGAGGAACTGCTCGCAGGCATGTATAACATGCGCGGGGAATTATTAAAAGCGGTTAAGGCCCAGCAGGGGCTGAACCAGCATTTGAACACTCCGTCAGACGGAACCGGTACGGGCGACGCAGGCAAGCGTGGCATGGCAGATACGGCTGAGGAAGTGTTTATTCAGACCGCAGCTCAATTGGTTTTTACGGAATACCAAAAATGCAAGGGCAATCCCAAGCGCATGGCGCAAATTATTCAAAGGATTGTGCAAGAAAAGCACCACTTGCAAAAGGTATTGAACCTTTTCCGCATGGAACTGGTCAAAAATAAAATCCCTCTAATTGATTATTTCAACTTGTTGTCGGACCTCAATTCCATCCTTGGAGCGGACCAAAGTTACCGGGAATTTATTCAGGCCGGTAATGAAATGGGCATTAGCCAGGACGAGCTCCTGAGTGAACTTCGGGAAAACCCCAAGCAGGCGGCCCAACTTATCATGCTTGCCAGTGAAGCACGCAAATCCAATCGCGATGGGTCAGCCGAGGATATGATCTCAAGCTTAGCGGACTATGTGGAAAAGGTGGGCGAAGCCATCGGAAATCGCATGGAGACTGAACCCAAGGAAGCTCTCAAGTTGGGCGGCATGTTGAACCAAATGGAGGCGCAAGTCAATGAGCAACTGGCGCAGAAAGGTTTGCCCGAAGAAGTTCGCCTGATGGGTCAGCAGAAGCTTCGCCATCGCATGCAGCGCTCCCTCGTTGAATTAAAGGGTAAGGCAGCGATGGCTCAGTTGCGTGATGCCAATATTTCCGAATCGGAAAAAGTTCATTTCCTGCTTGAAATGTTTGGCGATGAAAAAGAGATGGAAGACATCATGGGCCAGATGCACGAAACCATGGCGCAGGATTCCCTGGCCAGGGACGTGGGCAATCAAATGATGCAAAAGGCGCGCCAGGAAATGGCCACACGCCGCGAGCGACTCAACTCCAAGGAATTGCCAACTGGTGTTTATGTAAAAGCCGTTCTAGACTTTTTTTTCAAATCCGAAATCAGCCGGGCGATTCGCTATGAAGTTCCTTTCAGCGTATTGCTCGTGTCCTTTCATGGTTTGCCGGAAGACAAACCTTCCCTCGAGCAGCATGCCGAAGCCCTGCGTGGTTTGCAAAATGTGCTAATCGGCGACCTGCGTAAATCCATGCGCGACTGCGATTTTATCGGATACCTCTCTTTCAATAGATTCCTCGTTGTCCTTCCAATGACCAAAGTGGAATCCGTTCCGCTCATACTTAAAAAACTTCAGGAAAATCTCACGCGGCAGGTTGCGCTTCCCAACGGCACCAAACTTTCCATCCATGCACGGTGTGGCGTGGCCGGATTCGAAAAAGAAAAGTTCAATTCCTTTCAGAAAATTTACGCTGAACTCGTTAAAAGCTGGCAGGGATCCCCGATTGCCTAGTGTATCTTGGCGGTTACCCATACCATGGAAAACCCATCGATACTCATTGTTGACGACGAAAAAATCACGGCCTTCTATTTGAAGGACATCCTAACCGCAGCCAATTACCAGGTCCATATCGCGCAAAATGGCGAGGAAGCCCTGGAATTACTAAGCCGAAAAAAAATCAATCTAATTATCACCGACTTGGTGATGCCCGGAATCGATGGCTTTGCTTTGGTTCGCAAAGTGAAACAAATTCAACCTGACCTACCTGTATTCATCCTAACTGCCCATGGATCCTATGATGTTGCCCGTAAGGCCCAAACTATCGGCGCGGACGATTATTTACTCAAACCAATAAATCCTGATCAATTGCATGCGGCCTTGTCCAAGACTTTGGAAAAAAGTTTTCTCAAGCATTCAGGCCCTCTGGCTAAACTCGGTGAATCGGGATATGCAGCCAATCATATCACAGGTTCGTCAAAACCCTTGCAGGACGTATTCAGGCTGATTGAAACCGCGCGTACCTCTCGCGGACACGTACTAATTCGTGGGGAAAGTGGTACTGGAAAGGAATTGGTGGCCCGCGCCATTTACACCAATGAATCGGCCAATGCCAATAATTTTGTCATCGTCAATTGCTGTACGATTTCGGAAGGGCTGATTGAAAGTGAATTGTTCGGTCATGCACGTGGTGCTTTTTCCGGCGCCGTATCTGACCGCGAGGGACTTTTTGAATTAGCCGAAGGCGGCACCATTTTTCTGGATGAAATTGGCGATATCCCCTTGCGCAGTCAAACCAAATTACTACGAATCCTGCAAGAAGGCGAATTCCGTCGTGTCGGTGAAAATAAAATTCGGCATGTGAATGTCCGTGTCATAGCCGCGACCAACCGTAATCTGGAAGAAGCCATCAAACAGGGTCATTTCCGGGAAGACCTTTATTATCGACTGAACGTAATACCCATTCATCTTCCGCCGCTCCGTTCCCGGATGGAAGACGTTCCCCTTTTAGTTCGGCATTTTCTGGCCAAGCATCAAAAGCGCAACCCTGCCAAGGTCGGTATCAACGACCAAGCCATGGAAGTTTTAATGGCCTATAGCTTTCCAGGTAATATCCGTGAACTGGAAAACGTCATTCAAAGGGCCATATCTTTTGCTCAGGGCGCATTCATTACTAAACCAGAAATTGAATCCTATTTAAAAGGGGCGGCCACTGGACAGCCCTTGGTGGTGGCATTGGACTATTTAACCTATCCAACCCTTAAAAGTCACCTACAAAAAATCGAACATGACTTTTTACTTAGCAAATTAAAAACATGCGATGGAAGCGTTTCCGATGCGGCCCGAATGATGCAAATCACCCGCACAGCTCTGCACAATAAGTTGAAAAAGCTTGGAATTAAGAGCAAGGAAATGAAACAGTCGGCGGAAGTGAGAACCAGGAAAGACAGTCCAATTGCCGCCAAATTCAAAGCTCCTTAAAGAGCCTACGGAACCACTGAGGGGCTGTGTAGGCTTAAAGAGCGGTAACCAATTCGTCTTGAAGAACAGGGCCGGCCAGCAATTGGCCAAGCTCCTCGATTGAGCCAATGGGGAAATTTCTGGAGCCCAAGAAGTCAAAAAGATCGGGCAAAGAGACCTTGCGAGGCCCACGCCCAATTCGGAACGACCGCAGCTGCTTGCGCTCAATCCAGGCAATCACAGTTTTTGGACTGACTTCGCAAATCCTGGCTATTTCACCCGTTGTTACAAACTTCTTATTAGTCATCGATGGCTTCTCCCGTTGTCTCTTGGTGCATTTCCGGATTTTTCCGGATGCCATGATATCAATAAGGTAACAAGCAAGGTCAAACCTCTCAAGATACTGGAAGAAGGATAGTTTACATTTTTCTTACACCTGTATTTAGGTCCGCGCTTCAAATCCTTGAGAACCTGGTTTGCTTGGCACGCTCTTTGCCAATCTTGGTTTACTAGCTTTACGGCCATGTTCATAGACGAATCAAAATTGGAAGTACACGCGGGCCATGGTGGCAAGGGAATGGTCAGCTTTCGCCGCGAGAAATTTGTGCCGCGTGGCGGACCAAACGGTGGCAATGGTGGACGCGGTGGACACGTCATACTGCGTGCCACATCGGAAATCCATACGCTCTATGATATTGGCAACCAGAGGGTCTTTAGGGCCGAACATGGAGAATCCGGAGGCACATCACTGTGCACTGGACGAACCGGAAAAGATGTTGTGATTAAGGTGCCTATTGGAACGTTGGTCAAGGACTTGGAAACCAGTGAACTTCTGGTTGATTTAAATACTGACGGCCAAACCTATACGGCCGCTGAAGGTGGCCGAGGCGGAATTGGCAATGCAGCGTTCAAAAGCAGCACAAATCGGACCCCAAAAGAATCCAAACCCGGTGTGGCTGGCGGCTCACGTAAACTAAGCCTTGAACTTAAATTAGTTGCAGACTGTGGATTAGTCGGATTTCCCAATGCGGGGAAAAGCTCGCTTCTGCGCAAGCTTTCCTCGGCCACTCCAAAAGTTGCCGATTATCCCTTTACGACACTTAAACCGGTATTGGGTTTGGTGGCCTTAACCCCCGGGAAAAGCTTCGTCCTAGTGGATATTCCAGGATTGATCGAAGGAGCTGCCGAGGGCAAAGGGCTTGGACATCAATTTCTTCGCCATGTAGAACGGAGCTTCTGTCTGGCCTACATCCTCGATGTGAGTGATAAGGATCATTACCAGCATTATTTGACACTACGGGCAGAAATGGAAAAATTCCAACCCTTATTGGTGACAAAGCCCAAGATCATTGTGTTGAACAAAATTGATTTGGGCAAGCCTAAGGTGGATAAGCGCATTAAAAAGGAAGGTTGCCCTATATTCCTGACTTCCGCCTTGACGGGTGAAGGACTAGCGGAGTTTAAATCGGGAATCCGAGAAATGATCGGTGAAAAGGGCATTCGCCAAGCGGGTTGGTAGCCGCTTGGTTGGAATTAATTTTCGTCGTAGGTGCGTTCTACTTCTTCGCGGTCTTTCTTCTCAACAATTTCGTTACTGAAGTTACGGTCGATGGGCAGGGCATTTAAATCGGGATTGGTATTATCCAAAATGTAGACGGCTGAGGGATTATCCAGCCAGCCTACGACCTCGACGTCTTTGAGATTGTGGCTTCCGCCGCTGGTCACTTTCACCCGCTCAACGGTACCATTGTCTACCCATCCCTTAATACTCCCGGAAGTTTTAATTAGCGAGCGAGCCTTCCCTTGCTTTAGGATCGCAATTTCATCCCCAGTGCCTAAATCCATTACTTTTTCAGCTTCTTCGGACTGTTCATTTTTATAAACCGCGGCACCCCCAGATTTAATTCTGGTGACAATACTTGACTCCGTTTTATCCTTGGAATAGACGAATGCCACTAATGTGAAAACGAGAAAAGCCG
>JAYSRH010000314.1:0-3466 GCA_043721115.1 Fibrobacteria bacterium
AATGTCACTTCGTGGGTTCCATGGCTCATCTACTTTTTAACCTCGGATGAATCCTTCGCCATCATCTCCAGCTTCTCGTGCATGACGGCCATCTTCGCATGCATTTTCTTGACCTGGCCCGCATCGGGCTTACCCTTAGCCATTTGGTCGGACATCTCCTTCATGGCTCCCGACATCGCCGCCATCATTTTCGCAGCATCTTTCCGCCTGACGGGATCCATCATCATGACGCTGTCCGCCATCATTCCATTCATATCACCCATCATTCCGTTCATTTGATCCATCTTGCCATACATGTGCGGCATCATAGCGTTCATGGGTTTGGACATGGTTCCGCCCATCATGCGATGGGCTCCGCTGGAATCCATCATTCCGCCCGGCATATTTCCAGGTCCCGTCATTTTCTTATTGGATTGAGCGAAGGCTCCCATCGTTATTCCCACTATTGCGGCTACGGCTATGAAATTCTTCATGTACTTTCTCCTTTATGATTATCCGACTTTTTCCCACATCCAATTTCTGACCCCTGGCATATCTTGCCCATGACCAGATGAAAGCGATCCATACCGTTCACTACCGTCATATCAAAAGGTTTTTAGGAAGTGAATTTATCGGCATCAGGAACCTTCTTTCAGTTAATAAATGTTTTTTAAGATCCTGAGCCAAGGTTTATATCAGATATCAACCTTTCTCAGCCTTAAAGCATTGGTTATGACGGATACGGAGCTGAGACTCATGGCAGCACCTGCAATAATCGGGCTGAGCAGCAAGCCGAAAAAGGGATATAAAGCCCCGGCAGCCAAGGGGATTCCCAGCGCATTATACATGAAGGCGAAAACCAGGTTTTGTCGGATATTGCGCATGGTGGCATGACTGAGATTGATGGCCTTGGCGATGCCGCGCAAATCCCCTTTGACCAAGGTAATGCCGGCGCTTTCCATGGCTACGTCAGTTCCCGTACCCATCGCGATACCTACCTCGGCTTCGCTCAGAGCCAAGGCATCATTGATGCCGTCTCCAGCCATGGCGACAATAAAGCCTTTGGCCCGTAATGCTTTTACATATTCAGCCTTGCCTATCGGTTCAATACCCGCCTTGACGGCATCCAATTTCAAAGTACTCGCTACGGCATCGGCGGTCTTTTGGTTATCCCCAGTGAGCATATGGATTTCCAGGCCCAGGTCATGCAATTCTTTGATCGCTGCGGGCGTAGTGGATTTCATAGGGTCGGCCACGGCCAGGATGCCGGCGGCCTTGCCATCCATGGCCACATATATAACCGTTTTTCCTTCGGTCTGTAGCGCGCCAGCGGTTTTTTCCAAGCCATCCAATTCCGGAATCTTTTCGTTCCGGAGGAAATCCAATTTCCCCACCAATACGGCATGGCCATCGACTTTTCCCGCGACTCCACCCGCTGTTACGGAACGGAAATCTTCCACTTTACCAAGCACGGCACCCTGTTCCTTGGCGCCCCGAACAATGGCCGCGGCAAGAGGATGTTCACTGTTTTGTTCCAGACTGGCCGCCAAACGCAGGAATTCCTTGGCATCGAAACCATTCGACGGAAGGGTATCCATCAGCTTGGGTTTGCCTTCAGTGAGCGTGCCGGTTTTGTCGATGACCAAGGTCGTGACTTTTTCCAATCGCTCCAAGGCTTCGGCGTTTTTGATCAACACGCCTTCACCTGCACCCCGGCCGACTCCTACCATGATGGACATGGGCGTCGCCAATCCCAAGGCACAAGGACAAGCAATGATCAAGACCGCGACCGCATTGACCACGGCATGGGCCAGCCGCGGTTCTGGTCCCAACGAGAACCAGAGCACGAAGGTGAGCGCGGAAACGGCGACCACCGCAGGCACGAAGAGGCCAGACACCTTGTCGGCCAAGCCCTGGATGGGCGCGCGACTGCGTTGGGCTTCGCCGACCATATCGACAATGCGGCCCAGCAAGGTATCGCTACCGATATGTTCCGCACGCATGACGAAACTTCCCGGACCATTGACCGTGCCACCGGTAACCTTTTCCCCCACCGTCTTTTCGACCGGTAATGCTTCTCCCGATAGCAGGGATTCATCGACACTGGAATGCCCTTCAACCACGACACCGTCCACCGGCACCTTTTCACCAGGAACAACTCTTAGCTGGTCGCCGACCTTAACCTGTTCGAGCGGAATAACCTCGTCCCGGTCACCGCTAATTCGCTTAGCCGTGGGGGGCGTAAGATTAAGCAAAGCCTTGATGGCACTACCCGTGCGGTTACGTGCCCGGAGTTCCAAGACCTGCCCCAAGAGGACCAAGACGACGATGACGGCCGCCGCCTCGAAGTAGATCGAGACCCTTTCCCCATGCATCATGGAGACCGGGAACAGGCTCGGCATCACCATGGCGATGGCGCTAAACAAGAAAGCAGCGCCCACGCCCATGGCAATCAAGGTGAACATATTCAAATTCCAGGTGAGAATCGATCGCCAACCCCGAACGAAAAACGGCCAACCAGCCCAAACGACCACGGGTGTGGTCAAGGCAAATTGCAGCCAACGGGAAACATCGCCCATAATCCAAGCCTGCCGTGCCAAGGGCGGGATGAGGTGCGCCATGGTCAGCAGGAATACCGGAAGCGCCAGGGCTCCGCCAATCCAGAACCGCCTTTGCATATCGATGAGTTCGGCATTCTCTCCAACCTCCTCTCCGGCCTTTACCCCTGATTGCGCAGGCTTTTCCAGTTCCAGGGCCATTCCGCATTTCGGGCATGCACCGGGTTTATTTTGCCGGACTTCCGGATGCATGGGGCAAGTATAAACCGGACCAGCCCCTGTCTTTTCGACTGAGGTTATTTTCATGAGATTGCAGCCTCTTTCATAATCTTGACGATCGAACCCTCTACTTCTTGGGCGACGTCATTGAGTTCGGGAGCGTTGAACATTTCAATTAACTTGGTCGGCGTCAAAGTGTCCTTATGGCTGTGGATATGGAGGACGCCGAATTCATTGGCCTTGACCGTCGTCTGCAAAGCAGTCGCAGCTTGGCTTACCGTCCTGGCCGTGGGTATTATAATAAGCATCGTTTTCGTTTCAAGGTTATTCATTTATCTGTTCCCCTTTCTAAAGGCTCGGATTATTTTTTCATTACTTTGAATATCACGACTACCAATAGGATCGCGAGCAGAATACCGATCGGTGACCATGTCCACATGCTGCCTTCCATCCATCCGTTCATCCATCCACCTGTATGATTCATCATTTCGATTCCTTTTTTAGTTCGCTTCAATTACCAAGGACATGCAAAACTAAGTGCGCCATCCTCAATTCCTCATCCGTTGGAATGACTCGCACCGAAACCTTACAGGAGTCAGTGGAAATCACCTCCGCATTCACCTCGTTTCTTTTTTCATCGATCTGGATGCCGAGAAAACCCAAACCCTTGCAAATACGGGCCCGCACCAAGGACGCGTTTTCCCCGATAC
>JAYSRH010000315.1:0-3466 GCA_043721115.1 Fibrobacteria bacterium
CGCGTTTGGTCAGCATGGATCAGCCCTTCCCATTCCAATTGCAGAAGTTCTTGAGCAGCGCCAGACCCCATTGACCACTTTTTTCCACATGGAATTGGCATGCGACTAAATTGTCCCGGCCAAGTATCGAAGCGAAGCGAACTCCGCCGTATTCCGTTTCTGCCAGCACATCGTTTCGGCTAATGGGAGTGGGATAAAAACTATGCACAAAGTAAAACTCAGCGGCATCGGGAATGCCATTAAAAATGGGATGCGACTGTCCCGTGATCCTTAAATGGTGGACCTGGTTCCAACCCATATGCGGAACTTTGCTTTCCAAAGTGGGATGGAATGTATCCGTGCCGCCGGGTAGAAAACCCAGACAAGAGGTGCGGCCATCTTCCAGGCTCCAGTCCATGATGATTTGGCAGCCCACACATATACCTAAAAACGGTTTGCCTGAGGCGAGGAAGTTTTTTAGAACGGGAGCCAGTCCAGCCTTGTGCAATTCCGCCATGGCGGAACCGGCGGCACCGACGCCAGGAAACACCAGGCGATCGGCCTTGGCAATGGCATCGGGATCCGCGGTGATAATCGAGTCCTGGCCTATTTCCGCGAGAGCGAGTTGTACGGAAGTGAGATTACCGGCCTTATAATCGACTATCGCTATCATACTTTTCAAACTCCCGATGGATTCCAACCGCCCGCGTTACGGGGATAGTTATTTGGCCAAACGGTTTTCGCGCGTGGACAAGCTAACCCGGTCAGACAAAGATGGGCCAGTGGATTCTGATATCTGCTCGCCCACCACCTCGAAACCCATATCCCGAATCATTTCCACATCCAAAGAAGCGGCCTGTCCTTCGCTGGTCAGATAATCGCCGACAAAAATGGAGTTGGCGACAAAGAGGCCCATGGGTTGTAAAGCGCGCAAGTGCAATTCCCGACCGCCCGCAATACGGATTTCCGTGGCCGGATTGATCAAACGAAAGAGACAAAGGATTTTGAGGCAATAGTTCGGAGTCAGTTCTTCATGATGGCCTAGGGGCGTGCCTTTAAAGGGAATGAGAAAATTAATGGGAATGGAGTCCACGACCATTTCCCGTAACCGGAAAGCGACGTCGATTATGTCTTCGCGCGTTTCGCCCATGCCGAAAAGGGCACCACTACAGGAAGAAATACCTGCGGCCTGAACCTTGCGCACCGTATCTAACCGATCGGAATAGCCATGGGTGCTACAGACTTCTCCATAGTGGCGTTCGCTGGTATTCAAATTGTGGTTGTACGCGGTAACGCCAGCGTCATTGAGTTTGGAAGCCTGGCCCTCTTTGAGGAGACCGAGGCACGCACAAAGTTCGAGCTGAGGAAAGCGGGTCCTTACGCGTTTGATGGCTTCCGCTACCGCGCCGACATCCTTATCCGAAGGGCCACGCATCGAAGCAACCATGCAGAGGCGGGACGCGTGATTGGCCACGGCCTTCTCTGCCGCACTTTCAACTTCTTCCGGTGTCATGAGCTTGTATTTGTCTACAGGGACATCGGAAACCCGGGATTGGGAGCAGTACCCGCAATCCTCGGCACAAAGTCCGCTTTGAATATTGACCAGGAAATTAAGTCGTACTCGTTTGCCAAAATGGGCTCTGCGAACCTTATAAGCAGCCGAAAGCAGGTCGAGAATATCTTCATCCGGCCACTCCAGTACGGAAAGGGCTTCTTCCCTTGACAGTTCCTCACCGGAAAGGCTTTTTTCAGCCAGGGCGGAGGCATTGAAGGTGTTGATTAATGTAGGTACGGTTTCCATTTGGGACGGCCTTTGTAATTGGGACTGCCTGTGCAAAAGCTCTAAAATATAGGAAAATGTACTGGTTTGCGATTATCTTGGTATCAACCGCGCTGATTTGGGGTCATAGATTACCTGGGTAATGGAGCCATCCCGAATCTTCTGAACCGCTTCATCAATTACCGCAAGGGGAACCAAGAACCATTCCCTGGGTTGCACGTTTTTTCCAAAGCGGTCCTGAATGGTGATTTCGATTTGTGCCGGTGCAAAAATCTGATGGAGCAGGTTTTCCAATTTGATGCGGTTGATCTCCACCAGTTTGTAGGTGGCAATAACTTCGACCTCGGCCAAAAGATAGGTGGCCTCATTCACGACGTTGGCGATACGGGTTTCCACCTTGCCTCCGGTTACGCCAATTTTATGGATTAATTCTCGATGTTTTTCCACATACGGATGACTGGAATGGCTGCGCAGCACATAAATGGTGCCGCTCTCTTGATCCTCGTCAGCGGGTGAATCGCCAAATAAGGGGCCAAGATTTGGATCGGTTAATCGACGACCGGCTACATCCTTGTAGAGCGCACGTTGGAACGACCGACGCAGCAGATTGCTTTCAGTTCCATTGGAGTAGATAGCCCTTAAGCGGGCATCGTTCTCGCCATTCGGCGCCTTGATCTCTTCTCCAACTTCGGCAATATAAACCATCTGCCCGCTGAGGATAAAAAAATGTCCTTTGTTGATGCCCGTATCCTTGCCAAAGCGAATGGATTTTCGCGCACCCGATTTTAGTTCTCGCTCGGCCTGTTGCAATAACGGCTCAAACTTTTCGAATTCCAAGCACCTCTCGCGGTTTGCAATTTCTTCCGCGGCTTCGATTTCTACTCGGGAACGAACGAAGCGCAATTCTGTGAGGCGTGTCGAACCACCCAGTTCGGCCGCTAGCTCGTCTTCATCCAGGTAGTCCGGGGCATCTTCTTGGACGGTGTCGCCAACGGCCAAGAGCCCTTGTTGATCGAACTGTGCGAGCAAGGATCGGCACTCTTCCTGTGTCCGCATGCGATCCAAACGCACCGCGTACATCCGTTCGAAGATGTCTTTATCTTCACCATGCTGTGGGGCGTGCCCATGATGCTTTATGAACTGCTGGATCTCTTCGAACCCGGCGATGATGCGTTCTTCCCGGTGCGAGCGCCCTCCCTTTTTTTCTGGCTGGGCGAACTCGGCAAGGGCATCGCGCAGATCATCAAGATTTGTCATAGCGACCCTCATCCTTGAACCGCACAAAGGCGCTGGCCCCTTCCGCCATTTTCTTTTCCCATGGGTCGGGCGCGTTGAGAGAGGGCAACCGTCCGCGGTCCTTTTTGAATTTTAAGGCGCGGATGGCCAGTTCCTTGGCTTCTTCCGGAGTCAATGCGGTGCGCTTGGCAGCGATTACGGCTGCGACTTGCTTTAGGCTGTCTTCGTTCATGGCTTTAGCAAGAATTGCATAAGCCTCGCTGAATGGGTTGATGCTATCAATAAGGTCAATGCTCAGTTCCCGCACATCCATGGCGAATTTTCTCACTCCGTCAATTAAGGCGGTATTTGCACTGGCCTCGTACGGAGCCGCACCTTCCGCAACCATCATTCCTTTGCCTTGCTGGGTCATAATGAGGGCGGCAATGGCATGTTGACGAACAGCCTCTTGGTCTTCTGCGTCAAGGTCCG
>JAYSRH010000316.1:0-9070 GCA_043721115.1 Fibrobacteria bacterium
GGTGCGGTCGCCTTGCGTAAAAGCCTATCAGTCGGTGATCCTAAACTGGTAAACCAAATGGAAGTGCTGATACGGCGAAGCTTGGATTGGGCCTATGCGCATCCGAAAGCGGCATTGGAACTATGCCAGCAACATTCCCAATCGATGTCCAAAGTCGTGCTGGCGGCGCATATTGAGCTGTATGTCAATTCGTTTTCTAGGGATCTTGGCGCAGAAGGGGAAGCGGCTGTGACCTATTTCCTGGAACGATTTAACCAGGTACAACGCACTGCAACTTGAGGGTACTTTTTTCCCCAACTTTCTCAGGTCGGGCATTATTTTCCTTCGTAGCCTCCTTGTAACCCCGCTTTAACTTCCACATAAACCTTCTATAGATTGGTCTGGTTCTTGCTCATGTCCCAAGTTGGGGAGGAGTGCATCATGGTTAATGGGTTGTATACAGCCTCAAGGGGCATGTCGAATATCCTGGCGAAACAGGATATCAATTCCCAGAATCTGGCCAATACCAATACCAACGGGTTCAAACTGGCGCGCTTGGTAAATAGATCAGAAGTTATCGTGGGTAGAAACGATGAAGGCCTACTGACGCAAAGAGAAAATCAATCGATCAGCGAAGCCGTCACCAGCTTTACGCAAGGCCCGATGGTGCGGACTGGAAATAGTTTTGACTTGGCCCTGGGAGGCACAGGATTTTTTTCCGTGGAAGGCACGGATGGCACTCGTTATACACGCAATGGCGCTCTCACGATGAATTCCTTCGGGGAACTCGTGACACTTTCCGGGAATCGAATCCTGGACAATACCGGTATGCCGGTCAACATGAAGGGTGAAAAAACCCAGTTTATGGAAGACGGTTCCATTTTTGTTGATGGTAAAAAAACCTGTACACTGGGTATCGTTGATTTCACGGATACTAAAGCCCTTCGCTACGGGGCAGACGGTCTGTATTCGAATAGTGAACCCAAAAAAAATGCTGCTTTCACGCCCGCTGCTGTCAATGTACGACAGGGGTTTCTGGAAGGATCCAATGTGGATCCCATCTCTACCATGGTGGCCATGATGGGTGAATTTCGAAATTATGAAGCAGATCAAAAGGCGCTTAAGGCCATTGACGAGACGTTGGCAAAGGCCGTAAATGATGTTGGCAGAGTTTAGCCATAAACCAAGGTCCGGCAACGGGTCGCGAGGTAGACTATGATTAGAAGTTTGTATACCGCAGCTACAGGCATGAAAGCCAACCAGCTTTATATCGATAATATTTCCAACAATCTAGCCAATGTGAATACCACGGGCTTCAAGAAATCCAAACTGGAATTTCAAGAATTGCTGTATCAGACCTTGATAGATCCAGGATCGGGATCTTCCGAAGGTTCCAAGTCACCGGCCGGTTTGCAATTGGGCTTAGGGGTACGTAGTGCCGCCAACCAGAAAATTTTCAGTCAAGGAAATTTGCAAGAAACCAAGAATCCGTTTGATATGGCCATAACGGGAACAGGATTCCTGCAAGTCCAACTACCAAGTGGTGAAATAGGTTATACGCGGGACGGTTCCTTTAAAATATCCTCGGATGGGACCATTGTTACCAGTACTGGATTTCCCTTGGAACCGCAGCTCACAGTGCCGGATGGCGCCAAGGATATTATGGTCGATGCGAATGGAAAAGTTTCCGTGATGCTCGCGGACACGGGCGCTACCGAAGAAATCGGCCAGATTGAAATGGTCGGTTTCTTAAACGAAGGCGGACTGCGCAGCATGGGTAACAATTTATTTCAAGCCTCCAATGCGAGCGGTGAGCCCGAAGCAGGAACGCCGGGAACGAACGGACTCGGCACTTTAGCCCAAGGGTTTTTAGAAGCCTCCAATGTGGAACTCGTTGAGGAAATGGTAAACATGATTGTGGCGCAGCGCGCGTATGAAATTTCTTCAAAGGCAATCCAGACATCGGATAGCATGCTGCAACTTGCCAACCAATTGAGGGGATGATGCTTTTTTTACGATTTGGCATCAGATTACTCGCTGGTACATTGGTTATTGGCTCAATCGGTATTTCCTTCGCTGCACTTTCTCCCGTTTCCATCCAGTTCAGCGAACAGGCCACTGTCGATGGAGAACACATTCGTCTGGGCGATATTGCACGCGTTATTGCCGGTGAGGCGAAAGTCGTGGCTGAACTCGAAACGCTGGTGGTGGCCAAAAGCGCCGGGTACGGGCTTACGCGACTTGTGGATACCGACTATTTGTATGCCCGTTACTTGAAGCCGCTTAGTACTCGATATCTTATCGAATTCAATGGAAAATTTGTACGTGTGACGACTCGCGCCGTGGCCTTCCCGAGTGATTCTGTGGCACCCTTGATAGAAAACTTTCTTTCTCTCATGCCAAAAATGAATGGAGAGATAAGACATTGGGAAATCGCTCGGGCCCCTGCCACTATTCTGGTTCCGCTGGGCCCGCATTCCCTTGAGCTTGCTTTTACCGGCGTCAAACGAAAAGGAAAAGTGGATTTGAATTTGGCCATTCGCGGGGCAATGGGCGTACTCAGGAATTTACCCATAACCATCAATCTCAGAATAGACCAGCCAGTTCTAGTCGCCAAAAAACAAATTGACCGAGATGTTGCGCTTGGAAATGACAACGTTTCCATTGAAATGCGCGAGACGACCCAGATGAACGATATGGCAATAATGGATCCGACCCAGCTAATGGGGCGTCTGGCCAAGGTAACTATCATTCCCGGACGCGTAGTCACGCCGCGTTTGGTGGCTTTGCCTCCTGCGGTTAAACGGGGTCAAGAGACCAAAATTGTTTTTCAGAATGGTTCGGTCAAAGTGACGTCTGACGCAGTTTGCAGAGAAGATGGAATTGTGGGTCAAATTATTAAGGCCAAGAATCTTGGCAATAATCGATTAGTACGCGTGCGAGTGACCGAAGGTGGCGGCCTGGAACCGATTCCTGGTGGTTAAAGATGAATGCAGTTGGGAGCTCCATATGAAGAAGCACATAGTCCTTGGAATAATCATGCTGGCCAGTTGTCTCAGCTATGTAGGCGCACAAGCCATGCCGCATAACTATTCTCTATACACGGACAAAAAGGCCAAACGAACCGAAGATGTGATTACTGTTTTGATCATGGAGAACGCCAAGGCCGGTAGCGATACTAAAACCAATACCGACAAGTCTCAAGATGCCTCTGTAGACATTTCACCTTTCAACGTAACGTGGGCAGGCGGTCCCCCAACCGAATACACTCCTAAAGTTGGATTCGGTGGAAAGGTCAACCAAAAATATGACGGAGCAGGCAAAACTTCGCGTCAGGGTGAAGTGAAAGCCACACTATCGGCCCGGATTGTGGCGGTTTATGACAATGGCAACTTGCTCATTGAGGGTAATAAGGAAGTGGAAGTGAACAGCGAGAAAGAAATCCTTCGAGTATCCGGAATTGTTCGACCGGAGGATATTTCCTCGGATAATACCGTCATGTCAGAAAAAATAGCGGATGCCCGCATTCAATATTCCGGGACTGGAGACCTGCACCAGGCTTCGCGGCCCGGTTTGCTGGCGCGGTTTTTCAACTGGATTTTCTGATTGGAGATGCAGATGCTGGCTAGAAATACCTTGTGGATGCTGCTCGGAATGGCCCTTATGGCTGAAGCGACGCGCATCAAGGACGTTGCAAAATTTGATGGTTTGACGGAAACACAACTTATCGGTTATGGGTTGGTAGTAGGTCTCAAGGCTACCGGAGATGGACCTCGCACAGAATTTACCACGCAAAGCGTTGTCAATATGCTGCGCAATACCGGCATTGAGGTGCCGCGCGACCGGATTCAAGTGCGCAATGTCGCAGCAGTGATGGTCACTTCCAAGCTCAGCCCGTTTATGAAACGCGGTTCAACAATAGATGTCACTGTTTCAAGCATCGGTGATGCCAAAAGTCTAGAAGGTGGCACCTTGCTGATGTCGCCTTTACAAGCGACGGATGGGGAGATATATGCTTTAGCGCAAGGTGCCTTGAGCATAGGGGGAATTAATCGTGAATCCCAACAGGGCAAGTCGTCGTTTTCCAAGAACCATACTTTGGTCGGCGAAATTCCCAATGGGGCGATCATTCAAAAAGCCGCACCGATGGCAGCGACATCAGCTGATGAATTGCGCATTTCACTCTCCGCGCCTGATTTCAGTTCCGCCGTGGCAATGGCCAAGTCCATCAACGCAAATTTCAAGCAGGACGTTGCCAGTGCCACCGATCCGGTTTCCGTTACGGTAAAAATTCCAGAAGCCATGAAGGCCAAGCGCATGGAGTTCGTTGCTGAACTCGAGAATGTCGACTTTCTGGTATCTATGTCGGCTAAAGTAGTCTTAAATGAAAAAACGGGAACGGTGATTGCGGGCGGCAATGTGAGTATTTCCGAAGTCGCCGTTTCACATGGCAGTATTACGATAGAAATCAAACAGAATCAGGTGGCTTCCGTTTCCAATGCCGCAGCTCCGTTTGGGGGTACCACGCAGGCTTCCACGAACACACAATCCGAGGATCTAAAGGTAGA
Organism: Fibrobacteria bacterium; assembly: GCA_043721115.1. Lineage (GTDB taxonomy): Bacteria > Fibrobacterota > Fibrobacteria > UBA11236 > UBA11236 > Chersky-265. The sequence goes on from JAYSRH010000316.1 coordinate 4,548, forward strand.
TGAGTCCAAATCGGAAATGCGGATTCTTCCTTCTAGTTCCAATGTAGGCGACTTGGCAAAATCTCTGAATACGTTGGGAGTCAGCCCACGTGATATCATTGCCATTTTCCAGGCCATCAAAAAGGCCGGAGCTCTGAACGCAGAATTGATTGTGATGTAAAAGCTTTTGGGCTCGAAAGCCCGGTTTAAAAATGTTTGAGTGGCGCTTTGCCGACTGCAAAAACATTAAACCCCAAATTGAACAACTTACGATGGTCCAATATATTACGGCCATCGAATATAAATGCCGGTTGCGACATGGACGCGAAAATCCGGGAGTAGTCCAATTCCGTATACAATTTCCATTCGGTCATTACCCCAATGGCATGGGCGCCCGCCGCTGCCTTATAGGGATCCAATTCAAAAGTCACCCCAGATTGGACATCCTTTAAATCATTTTTAGCATGATCGAGCGCCTTAGGATCGGTGATGATGACTTCAGCATGCTCTTCAAGTAAACCACGGCTGATGGCTAAGGCCGGCGATTCCCGCGTATCGCCAGTATTAGCTTTGAACGCGAAACCGAATAGAGCAATGCGTTTGCCCGCGACCGTGTTGAACATGCTCCCAAGCATGTTAAGTATAAAGCGTTTTTGCTGCCACTGGTTGATTTTAACGACGGATTCCCAGTACTCGGCTACTTCATGCAAACCGTACCCTTGGCAGATATAGACCAGGTTAAGGATGTCTTTTTGAAAACAGGAGCCGCCAAATCCCACGCTGGCTTTCAGGAAACGGGAACCAATGCGAGAATCGGTTCCGATGGCGTAGGCGACTTCATCAACATCTGCTTCTGTTTTTTCACACAGGGCAGAAATGGAATTGATGGATGAGATGCGTTGGGCCAAAAAAGCGTTGGCGGTCAACTTGGACAATTCCGCGCTCCATACGTTCGATTCGATAATGTGTTTACGGGGAACCCAATTGGCATAAATATCGACTACCTGCGAGCGGGCCTTTTTGCCTTCCAGCGTTTCCCGCGAACCGACCAGCACTCGGTCGGGATTCTCCAGGTCCGCAATGGCGCTGCCTTCCGCTAGAAATTCAGGATTCGATAGCACTTCAAAATGGATGCCTTTGGAGTTTGCATTGAGAATGCGTTCCATGGCTTCGGCAGTGCGGACGGGTAGCGTGGATTTCTCAATGATGATTTTGTCCGTATCCGAGTTGGCCAAGATTTGGCGAGCGGTTTTTTCCCAGTACTGCAAATCGGCAGCCATACCCGCGCCTTGTCCAAAAGTTTTGGTAGGGGTGTTAACGGACACGAAAATAATGTCCGCATCTCGGATTCCCTGGTTGGTGTCCGTCGAAAAAAAGAGATTTTTTCCCCGCGTCTTTTGTACCAATTCCTCTAAGCCGGGTTCATAAATTGGAATGGCGGAGCTGTTCCAAGCGTCGATGCGCTCCTTATTGATATCCACTACTGTTACTTTGTATTGCGGGCATTTGTGGGCGATCATGCTCATGGTTGGCCCACCGACATAACCGGCGCCGATGCAGAGTATATTTTTTTCAAATTTCATGATCGCTCCATACCGAATATAGGTCTACCCAGAAAGGTGTCCTGGGGAAAAGACAATCTAGAAATACCAAGGTATGGCTTGGGGTTCAAGCAGGCTTCAAAAAATTAATCTTGGATGCAAAAGTATCAAACGCGGCCCAGTAATAATAATGTGGCACCTGGATTCCCGGGTTCCGTGCGAAAATTTTGAATACGGTTTTTCCAGCGGGATTGCAAGTTGCGGTGCAAGGCTCCCTTGATGGTGTTTTGATTGCCGGAGCTTTTTCCATGGATAATGCGTATGGTGGCCGACCGTGCCATTCGATGTCGGTTGATGACAAGTTCAACTTGGGCCATGGCCTCATCCACGGTCATTCCGTGCAAATCGATTTCTTCATCGATGGTCACCATTGAGGTTCAGCCAGCCACGCTTCGACGGTAGCAAAAAAGGGATGCTTTGGGTCCCAGTGCTCGGCCAGTTCGCGACTTCCGTATTTGCCACCGGAATTCTGAAACCCTAATTTTCGGGACATAGTTCGCATAAAGTTGACGGTGGTTTGCTGGCTTTCGACTTCTTTCAAACTGTCCCGGCTTGCGATAATTTCCTTCCGCAGGTACTCCGGAAAGTGGATCTTTTCCCCAGATTTTCGCAAATACATGATATCGCCAAGCATTCGGTAGCGTGCATCCACGGATGTACTCAGAGCCAATTGGGTCAATATCTCGGCATCCATTTCGCGTGTAAAACCTTTTGCATGCGCGGTTTCATGACAGACGGCCAATAAGCGCCAATACCTAGGCGTCGGGAGATCATTGGAATGGACAATTGCGAGTTCTCCCAGAAAGGGATCGTGAAAAGCAGGTCCTCCATAACTTAGCCCAAGTAATGTGGTCAAAGGTCCCATTTCCTTAACGCGACGCACCGTCCGACCCTGGGTTAAATCAAGCTTACTGAGCACATGGTCCAAAGACTGATTGCAGCCTACCAGAATTTCCGCTTCGGACAAAGACTCATAGGCGCTCGGCGAAAATGTGTCCAGCAAATGGTTTTGGTGGTGATGGACGATACTTTGAAAGGTCGAGTAGGGTAAAGGCGGAGTATTACGAGACTTAGCCAAGGGCAGCCGCCAGGCTGTCGGCGCCAAGCTCCAAGGAAAAGCCCCTTGTCCCAAACCCATCAGGAGAAGTAATAGAGGACAGGTAATTAGCACGATCAGAATTCGGGTATGCTTTTTAAGCCAGGGTCCTAGTCCAAACCACAGCATCGCTAGTAAAAAAATCAGGCACAATAAACCGACCCAGACTAGGGTTTCTACCAATGAAACGGGGACAAGGTCCACAACCCATCCCTTGACCCGCGAGCAGGGCAGTCCAAAGTATCGCCAATAAATTGGAAAAAACTGTAACACAGAATCAAATTAGCAAAGTGGACGGGGTTGATTTGAGCATATTCTAATTGCAAGTGACTTGCATTTGACTTAACGACCACCTATCTTTACCTTCCATGATTTGGAATGGCTTAGCCGTTGGATTGCTTAGTAGTGGCGCCGTTGGTTTTATACTTGGCGCCAAACCTGGAATAATTTTCCGGGGGAATGGCCCAGCTCAAGGCGAAAAAGTCCAAGAGGCCATGGAGCTCCTGTATCCATTGGCTGTGGCGTTTTTCGCTGGGTTTGTCTTTTCAACGCTGCTACCCCACGCTCTTTTCCATTCACGCGATTCGATTCTATCCTTTGCAGCTGGCGCCGGGGTGATGGCGTTACTTTCCAAATTTGTTTTTAAGCGCGATCCTTGCTGTGAAGTTGGGCATGATCACCGTGGACTGGGTATTATGTCCCTGTTTGCCATGTCGGTTTGTTCGATAAACGATGGCTTATTGATCGGCCTGCTTAATCCAGTCTGGTATACAGGTCTCAACTTAGGCATGTTACTGCACAAAATTTCTTCCTCGTTTGCCATCGCTCAAGTGCTGCGTCGCAGCCGTTTTTCCAATATTGGTCTCGCCCTTTTCGGATTGGTTTATACTCTGATCAGTCCCGCAGCCCTGTTGGCGGCGCAGGGGCATTGGTTCAAAGTGCTTCCCGACAGCGAATTGGTTTTAGCTTTTAGCGCAGGATTGCTTACTTATGTCACGCTTGTGAATCTGCTTCCCCAAGCGCGCACCATTCTAAAGCGCCGTCCAAAAGCCAGCTATGGTTTTGTGGCGGCTTTTCTCGTTTCCATCTGCTTAGGATTTTGGCACACAGCCTTGCATAAGCGCATAGAATTTTCGGAGACCGGGACAAACCGCCAAACCAAATTGCTGCCAGCTTCCAGCGCCCCTGCCCCGAAGAGCCCATGAAACACCACGAAAATTCGAATGCAGTTATTCCTTACTTGGAAAGACTCAAATTGGAAAAGGTTAAGCTTACGGTTAATCGGCGTAAGGTCTTAGACCAATTTATGGAATCGGATTCACCGTGGACGTTGCGTAGTTTGCATACCAGTCTGAACCAGGTTGAGGAATGTAATTTGAGTTCGGTATACCGGGCTTTGGAAGCACTTCGAGCCGCAGGAATCCTGGAAGAATTCCGATTGCCTGGCGATCGGCAAACCTTTTTCTCCCTAATTAAAAAACCGACTCCATCTAAAGCAATAAGCCATGCCGCCCATGGTCATCATCACCATATTGTTTGCCAAGATTGCGGCAAGGTGTCTCACTTGGACATGTGTGTGCCGTTGGCCTACATGGGAAAAGTGGAAAATGCGTCAGGGTATCGGATTACAGCGCATCAAATGGAATTTACGGGCCTTTGCGCAAAATGTCGCTGAAGCCATAAGCCGTAAGCCATCAGCCTCAATCGCTAAACCCTAAGCCTCAATCGCTAAACCCTAAGCCCAGCCTAAGTTTAAACAGCCTTTCTCCAGGTAGGGTACAAAGTCCGCGATGCCTTCCTCCAAGGTGCGAATCGGCGCGGAATAACCGGCCGCATGCAGTTTGGCA
>JAYSRH010000317.1:0-9064 GCA_043721115.1 Fibrobacteria bacterium
TTCACAGGCTGCCACTAAGCGCCCCACGTCGGCTTTGCCTTTTACCCCATCGCGAAAGGCTGGCGAAGCCACTACCAGTATTCCTGGTAAGGCCATTTCCACACCGGTAAAACCGTCCGGCAACAACTGAACAAAACGCGCCGGGACTTCGGTTGCCAACGCCCGCCTCTTAGGTCCGGCAGCCGCGATCACCACTTTAGATCCTGCATTAAGCCCTGTACCGGTATAATCTAGGGTATCTTGCGTGGTACAGGTTTGGAAATGCAAATCCGTGCGCCAATCGACGCGTTCCAGAACGTGGGTAAAAAAGTCCGCCACATTCCGGATATCCAAATCCGGCTTATCTTCCTTGGCTGACAATAAAAGGAATTTCGCCAAAGACAGCTGACCATATCCGAGTATCGCATTGGCTAAGGTCAGCAATTCGCGGGGTTTGCGTTCCGCATATGGCACATAACGTTCGCTACCGATAGCCAATAAGAGCGGATGCACTCCCGAGGCTTCCACCGCATGCACGGCGTGCAGTCCCGGTATTTCCACGGGCAATAGCGGTCCCGCCAATTCATGGATGAGCTCGGCAAAATGGGAATCCTCTTGAGGGGGCCTTCCGACCACGGTAAAAGGCCAAATCGCATCTTTACGGTGGTAGACCTTTTCCACTTCCATAACGGGAAAGGGATGGGTCAAGCTGTAATAACCGAGATGGTCCCCAAAGGGGCCTTCCGGCAAGGTGTGCCCGGGATCGATGGTTCCCACTATACAGAAGTCCGCGTCTGCGGAGAGCAAATGTCCACCCTCGCGGGTATATCCAAACCTGCGGCCTGCCAACATCCCTGCAAAAAAAATTTCCGGCATGCCTTCCGGCAACGGCATCACAGCTGCCAAAGCATGAGCCGGCGGCCCGCCCACAAAAATGGAAACCTTGAGTTTCTCACCTCGGTTGATGGACGCATGGTGGTGCACGCCAATGCCTCGGTGAATTTGGTAATGGAGACCTACTTGCGCTCCAGGCTGATACTGGCCACCAGAAAGCTGGATGCGATACATCCCCAAATTGGAATGCCGTATTCCGGGCTGATCCGGATGTTCGGTGTAAACCTGAGGAAGGGTGATAAAAGCCCCGCCGTCATTGGGCCATCCCACGATTTTAGGAAGACCATTTAGACTGGTTGTACATTCCATCACCCCGGCACGGTTCACTTGCCTAGGCAAAGCATGCCATGCCGTCCAGGGCAACTTCCACTGCCGCCAAGGCTGCCGGGTCCACGCCATGGGATCCCGCTTTAAATCGAGCACCGCTTTGACGTTGGTCAATGTATGTCTAAATAGAAAGTGGGTCCTTTTTTGTGTGCCGTAGAGGTTGGCAAGGCATGGGAATCCAGTTCCCTTCACACGCGTGAACAGCAACGCCGGGCCTTGGGCCGCATAAACCCGTCTTTGAATTTCGGCCATTTCCAGATGGGGATCGACTTCCTCATCGACGCGGCGCAACTGGCCATGCCGTTCCAAATCCTCAACACAATCCCGCAAACTGGAATAGGTCATGACTATTCCCGAACCCAAATCATAGGACTACGGCATCCGCCTCGATCTCCACCAACATCTCCGGTGCAATGAGCCGCTTGACTTCCACCATGGTGGTCACGGGACGGATATCCCCGAAAACTTCTCCATGCGCTTTCCCAGCAGCTTCCCAAGCCGAGATATCCGTCATGAAAATACGGGTCCGAACCACATTAGACATACTGGCTCCGGCTTGACCTAATGCGGATGCGATGTTTTGCAGCGCTTGCTTCGTTTGCGCATAGGTGTCGCCCGTGACCTTACCGGCCGCATCGGACCCGGTTGTCCCGGACACAAAAACTTGATTGCCGATTCGGACCGCACGCGAATAACCGATGATGGGTTCCCATTTGGAACCGGTGGATATGTTCTTTCTTTCCATATAAAGACTCCGGATGGTAAAGTGGAAAGGCAAATATATTAGTTAATGACCGCAGCTCCCAACTAAGCCCCAACTCCCACCCAACCCGCGTAGAATCACGAATTGAGCAACAACTTGGCCACAATCGGAGAGTAACGCTTTTGCACCCAAGCCGGATCCGGAGCGGCTTTCCCTCGTAAACAGGCTTTCAAATCCGCATCGAGCATAAAAAGGAAGCTGGCCCATTCGCGGTGCAAGGGAGAAACCCAGTCCCAAATCAAGGGGTGCAGGGCCTTACGCAGTGCGGCCACTGAGTCGGCTTTCAAGGCCAAGTCGCTGGCGCGGAAAAATGGAGAATCCAGAAATCCAGCCACCTTTTTGAAATCATCCGGAACGGCAAATGCATCCAAGGTTTGCCGCCAAGCTTTTTCCGGACTCAATCCGGCGCGAAAAGCCGCCAGCATGGACAAGAGAAACATATCCGTTACCGGTAATCCCGTAGGATTGAGAAGCACGCCCCGCGTCCATTTCCAAAGGCCTTGAGTGCGGCCTCGGTAAGGGCCCACAAACAATTTGTTCGGGCAATAATCATTAGCATACAAGTTGTCCCATATCACCAGATTGCCGTTAAAAAGTTTTGCCACGGGGCGAATCGCTTCGGCCGACAAGTTTTCGGAAATAATATTCGGACCCGTCCACATCACGGTAACTTCTTTGGGCAAAGTGGCTGCCAAATCGAGCAGGTAGATATCCTCTGCAGGCTTGCCTGGTTTTCCTTTGGCATTGCGGGCAAATTGGTCCGTATACACGGTGGGGCAAAACCACAAACGGCAAGCCTGGCCGGAGCGATTCAAATCTTCCAGAAGTCGGGCCACCAACTGGCCATGGGCTTGACCTAGGCTGTGAAATGCATTGCGGCAGGCCGCAGGTAGATCCGGCGGAATATCGTCCATAAGTAAAGCCATAAGAGTACTACCGGCATCCCGAAAAACCGAAAACTTTTGCAAGAGTGAGCGGTAATCTTTTTCATTGAGATAATCATAAGACAGTCCTGGAGCCAATCCTGGTATGGCTTGAACATTATGTTGAGCAGCCTTGGCTGTGAATGTGGACCATTGCTCGAGCCATTTTTTGCCATAAGGAGCGCGCCATTCTCGACGATGCAGGGGATCCTCTTTGGGGGCATACAAATAGCTGTCACCACCCAGCCTCCCCAAATGCTCGACCAGCATATGGCGTTCCTCCCAGTCCATCAGACGCCAATAATAGCCCTCTATATATCCCCAATGCGAATTCGGTTTTGGTTGCCTAGCCATACGTTCGCTTTCTGTCCTTCACGTAGCCGGTTCCAGGCCGTTTAATTTCAGCATATAGCCACCGGCCACATCCAGGTTCACGCCCGTGACGTAACCGGCACGTTCCCCCACCAAAAAATCAACCGCATCACAGATGTCTTCACATTTCCCCAGTCGCTCCAGGGGAATATGGTCTTTGGGATGCTGGGGCAGCTCCACGCTATTGTCCAGAATACCCGGCGAAACCATATTGACTCGAATAGCCCGTGGGCCCAATGCCTGCGCCAAGGACTTGGTCAGTACCAATAAACCATTTTTGGAAATGAGATACGCTGTATTGTGAACGCTGGCTACCTGACTCTCAATTCCGGCATAGCCGATATTCACAATCGACCCACCGGCCTTGGGGAAAAGCGGCAAACAACTTTGCGACAAATGAAAGGCAGCCACCAAATTGGTCTGAAGCGTGGCGGCAAAATCCTCTATGGAATACTCCAGTAGGCTTCCGGTGCGATAGATGCCAACATTATTGACAAGAACATCCAACCGTCCGGATTGCATCCTGATTTTTTCCACCAGCGCTCGCACTTCGTCGGCTACGGCTACATCGGCCTGTACCAAGGCACCTCTGCCGCCCTTGGAATGGATTAGCGCCAATACGGCTTCCGCCTCACTTTTCGAGGACAGGTAATGCACCCAGGTAAAATATCCCGCGCCAGCCAAGCGTAACGCCAGGGCCTTGCCAAGCCGTTTAGCCGAACCAGTTACCAGCGCCACTTTTTTCGTCGCCGCAGAGGACTTGCTCAAGGTATCTTTTGAGACAGAAACGTCAACACCATCCATCATTGCCCGGCAGTCCATTCCGAGGTAACCGAGGCGTAACTGGCTTTAGGCAGGGCGGAAGGTTTTTTGATGGTGACTCTGCAATAGCTGATTTGCGGCCATTCGTCGGTTATTAAAATACAGGCCCGGGTGGCCAAGGTTTCAATCAGTTGGAATTTCTCCCTTTGCATCCAAAGCTCCAACATATGCGCCAAGCGAGTATAGTCGATGGTGAGATCGATCCTGTCGGTATGCGCTGCCTCGCTGAAATCAAATTTCAGATTCAGATCGACCAGCAGGTCCTGCTCGATTTTGCGCTCTTGATTGTGCACACCGACAATACACCGGATACGTAAATCGTGAACATCCAAAACACCCATCAGGTTGCCTCACTTTCCAGGATTTTTTCCAATAGTGATCGCGTTGGCCCATTTAAAGTCAAGCCCATAGCATCACGCGGCGCGGCCCAAAGATACGCTTCACTTTCATAATTCAGCTTGACGTGTGGTTGCGTGCCTATGACCTTGGCCCTATAGTTGACCAGCAAAAAATGCCGCGGCCGGTAAAACTCAGGATGCTCAATGCAGTCCTGAATCATCACAAACTGCACGTCTTCAATGTCCAATCCGGTTTCTTCCTTGATTTCCCGGACAAAAGCAGCGTGCATGGATTCTCCATATTCGATTTTCCCGCCGGGTATGCCATATAAGTCTGACCATTTACGCGTACGCACCAGCAAGGCTTTCCCTTGGTCGTCAAAAATAAGTCCCCCAACCGTTGCCACCGGAAAGAGCCGACTTTCCACAAAAGCCATTTTATTGAGGTAGCGCAACAATTCCGGAAAGGAATGGATCAGCGTATCCGGTTCCGATGCAGACATTCCGGCAGCCGTGGTGTACCCGTAGGTAACCGCCAGGGATTGCACACCGGCGGCTTTAGCGGCCATAACGTCAAGAGGCATGTCGCCAACCGCTACGGTTTCATCCTGGCTTAGGCCCAGGTCTTTAATTAGGATGGGTAATGCGGAGACTTTGTCGGCCACAGAGCCATACACGCCTTGGAAATACTGTCTCACTTCCAGCAGATCCACGGACTCTTCCAGCAGGGATTGGTTTAAGCTTGAGACCAAAAAAAGTTTGTGGTTGCAAACCAAACAGGCCAATCCTTCCCGCACACCTGGCAATAATGCAAACTGCCTGGGTGAGTCCCTTAGGGATAGCCCTTGATCCGCTGCCAAGGTGCCGGCCCAATCCAGAATTATGTTCATCGGCTTTGCGCGAGTAGATTCAATGCGTTTTCAATGCGGTAGTGAAGCGATCGAGATTCCAATAGACGTTGTAGATAAATGGGCGGAAGGTGCAGGCACCCACATAAAAATAGGGAATAATTCTCGCGATCCATATCCGCGCGCAGCCCGGCCATCACTTCAAGAACGCCTTGACTTTCTTCAGGGCCCAATACCATGGCCATTTTCAGAATTTCCGCTTCCAGCAGTGAAAGCTTGTCTGGGGCTCCAGATGTCTCGGGTTCATCCCGATAATCCGAGCATTCTGCTGCCAGGTAAACGTGCGATTCACGATTGAAGGCGTCTAAATACACCCGATGCAATCCCCGAGGTTTTATGAATTGAAAATCGCCTTGTCTTTGGATGGATTCCACCTCAACCAAACAACCTACGCGATAGGGAGTCGCCACACTGCCAGCCTCCTCACCCGAGCTTATCAAGGAAATAACGAAGCGCGAGTCGTTTTCAATATCCCTGAGCATGCGGGAATACCGGTCCTCGAATATCTTGAGAGGGATCTTATGCCCTGGGAAACACAGTGTTTTCAACGGAAATACAGGAAATTCCCCCAGACTCATGGTGCAAATATAACACGAAAACTGGACTAGGGCGATTGCGGATTTCCTTTGGCCTTCTTGTTAGATTATGCTGCAATGTCGCGTACTGTCTGGCTTGGGGTTTTTCTTCTATGCGCTGTCCAAGCGTCTACGGCTGAAAATTTGGATGGTCTCAACCAAGCCCAGGGCGTCAACTTGAGCTTGGAAGAAGGCTTTGGGGCTCGCCCGGCTGGAATGGCGATTGGTTTCGCGGGATTCCAGCGGGATGCGGACGCGGTGGCCAATGCACCAGCCTCCATGAATGACATTGATGACTTTACCTTTTCCACCGCGCATGCGGAAAAATTCGGGTCGGCAAAATTCGATGACTTCGCGTTTCTCCTTCCGTTCCAAACGAACAGCACTTTGGGTCTTGGTATTTCCAGGTACGGAGTCAGTGGCATAGATTTGCGTCCTGAAGGGACTTCGGTCCAACAGTCGCAGCCGACTGAATTGTTCTCCGTAGCCGATTATTTGGTAGTGGCCGCATTTTCCAGGCGTTGGGGAGGCCTGGATGTGGGCATGAATTTCAACCTGCTGTACCGCCAACTCGACCAAGACGGAATCGGCATGCGCGGTGATGCCATGGCACAATACACCTGGGGAGGCTGGTTACGTGTTGATGCGTTAATTAAGGGTCTGGTTCCTTCTTCTACATCCTGGGAATCCGGGTATAAAGAATATGAACCTTCCGATATATACCTTGGGGCTGCGGCGCGAGTGCCTACGCCTTATTTTTACGGCTCCCTGCAAGTAGCCGCACAAACGGAAGGTTTATTCCAGAACCAGGCCAAGTCCATCAACTCCCTGCAGGGATCGCGAATTTATACCGACCCTCAGGAAATCTTGGCCACCATGAATCTCGGGCTGGAATATCTTTTTGATTTTGGCCTGTCCTGCCGCTTTGGAATGAATGAATTCGCCGTCTCTAAATCGATTTCCTCGCTAACAACTTTTGGAATCGGATATACTTGGCACAAAATTCTGGGGTTGGATTATAGCTTTACTCCCCATCCTGATCTCCTGTCCACGCACCGAGTTTCTTTGCAGTTCACTCCGGTTTTTCCCAAATTCAGCGGGCGAAACTTCCGTCCGAAATTGCTGCCCCACTCTACCCCACCAGCGGCAACGCAATCCGAATCCTCTCTAGTTCCGGCTATCGACAAATCTAAACCCGCTGGCGGAAAAGAAATACTCGAAGAAGAGGAAGAGTCTCCCTAAGGGATTCCATACAAACACCTTGGATAGCTCCAAATTCTGCTCAAATGCGATGCTTGGCTTGGGTCGGCCTGCTCAGACCAGGGCTTCCTGATATTTTTCCAAACTTGGAACGATTTTCATCACACGATCTAAATCCATAATTTGCAAACTCTCCAGGGTGGCAGGCTCTGTGGCAATGATGAAAATAGGTTTGCCGTGGATGGAAAGCGATTGCATAGTTCTAACCAACAAGCCGATTAGACTGCTGTTGAGGTGGGCAGAATTGCGAAATTCAAATGCAATAGAGTCGGTTTCCAGCATGGATAGTTCATCGATTTGCGCTCTTAATGCTTCCAATTCCTCTACTTTATGGGCTGGGCCAAGCACAGAAAAAAGCACGTGTCTCCCCTGCCTAGCCAACTTAAAGTGGCCCACATTAAGCACCTGCGTCTGGGATGGGATCTGACAATTTGGACAGGCATTCTGACCCGATAGGGACCCCGTATAAACCTGCCCGCAAGCCCGGCACTTGTGAAACTTAACTGTTGGGAAATCTTCTTCGTTTCTCAAAGCGGTTCACTCCGTTCATTAAAAAATTTTAAGGGTTCGAGCTGGTAAGCCACTATACCCCTACCAAATGCCCAAACCAAGCCAAAAACACAATTTTTTCCCCTAAATATACTTTGCCTAATGAATAATTTTGTAACTTTTTGGCTATCTGTCGCGAACATTCCCTATCTAGGGCAGGGCATGGTCTACCCGATATTAAGGGTAATACCCGGGGGTACTTATCAAATTTGATATTCGTTCTGTAGGTATTTTCGACGTCGTTTCCGCCCGGTTGGGCGATACCGAAGTTTTCGACTCCGCCAAACTCAAGAACACGGTTCGATTCTTAATTGAAAACGACATGAGAAATGTTGTCATCGATCTCGGCAACCTTGAGTATCTCTACAGCGATACCATCAATGCGTTCATCGCATCGAACCGGCATATGCTGGAGGTGAGTGGACGCATCGCCATCCTGACTGAACATCCCAAGGTGCAAGACATTCTCAAACGCGCCGGTTTAGACAACATCATGCGTATCTACCGCTCGGAAGCGGAAATGATTGCGGACTCGAAAGAAATCCTTCGACAAACCTCCAGCTATCGCATCGAAGAATTACAGAAATTTTCAAATCAGGAGCCGGAACAACCACAAATTCCCCGCACGGAATTCGATGATTTCAAAGCCGAAATGGGCCAACGCCTCAGTACCAAGCTTGATAATAATGAACTTCCCCAGTACCAGCTTGGAACACAACCGAATCCGAATGCTGGTGTGGCTCCGCAGGCTCCTCGCGATGTAAACGCGGCCTACCCCACCTTTCTCGCGCCAAAATTTCCTGCCCCCCAAATTCCGGATGCCCCATCCCAAAACTACCTCCAGGGCCAAAAACCACCTGCGTACGATCCCTATAACACCCAGGCTCCTGGAAATGCTGGTTCAACCTTTACGCCGCCACCTCCCCCGAACTTCAATCAGGGTCCTGCAAACTTTGATTACCCTACCGTACAATTACCAGTAGGCCAGTTCGGGGCATCTACAACGCAACCACCTACGCCACCTGTACAAAATCCTTCCGATCAGGGCTATGCCACCCAAGAACCCAGAGAAGAAAATGGTCCTGTGGATCCACGGCAACGTATGCCAGCTCAGGACAGAATGCGCAGCCCCAATTCACGCAGACCTCCCGGTCGAAGGGCTGGAGGTCGTGATTTCCAGGAGCAAGATGAGCAACAAGAATCTCAGGCCCCAGTTGGTCGAGTTGAGGAAAAAACTCCTGTGCCTCCAATGCGAGAACCGGAAAGGCAGCCCCCTGTAGATTTGCCGCCAATGCATACAGAAAATTTGACGGAGGAATCACATTTTTTCGCCAAGCTCATCGTCGCCATTCTC
>JAYSRH010000318.1:0-3447 GCA_043721115.1 Fibrobacteria bacterium
CCGGTAAAAACCAAGGTATCCAGTCCGCCCAAGGCGGCGGCGAATGCACCGATGGCTTTTCGGATTTGATAGACGAATAATTCGATAGCCTCGGCCGCGCGGATATCCTCGGATTCGATGCCAAGCAAATATTGCATGTCAGAACTCGTTTCCGATATGCCCAGCATTCCGGATTCATGGTTTACCATGCGCTGAAACTGGACTTCCGTCATTCCCTCGGTGCGGGTGAGAAAGCTGAATACCCCCGGATCCAAATCTCCCGATCGACTTCCCATGACCAGGCCCGAGGCCGGCGTAAAGCCCATGCTCGTGTCCACTGGCTTGCCATCATGCACGGCTGCGAGGCTTGCCCCATTGCCCAAATGGGCGAGGATGATCCGTCCTTTGGCAGCCTGCGCGCCAGCGAGTCTGGCCAATTCGTCCATGAGGTAGGCATACGACAGTCCGTGAAATCCGTAACGTTTCAACCCTTGAGCCTCATAGCGGCGTGGGATGGGGAGCAACCGTGCCACGCGCGGAAGGTTGCAATGAAAGTCAGTATCGAAACAGGCTATTTGAATCAAATTTGGAAAGCGTTTTTCAATGGCCTCCACAATCAAGATCTCCTGGGGCAGATGCTCCGGATCGAAGGGAATGAGCCGCCGCAATTCATTTAGCATCTCTCCGGTAATGCGCTGGGGTTGTGAATATTTCGGTCCCCCGTGCACGATGCGATGCGCGACAGCCACCAATTTTTCCTGGACTCTTGCTTCCAAGTTCCAGTCCATCAGAATTTTCACGGCCGAGGCATGATCCGGAGCCGTTACCGAGCGAACAAAACCATCTGCCTCCACAAGGCCTTTCACCCGGAAGCGGGCCTCGGGCATTCCGATACGCTCGATGCTGCCCTCCCATATTTTGACAAGAGTCGCGTTGATGGTGAATACAGCGAACTTGATGCTTGAGGAACCACCATTCATGGTTAATATACCGCCACCTATTTTAGTCATGGCCGCTGCCTCCCGATTCTTTTGAGCCTTTCTTGTCCAATTCCAGTTCTATAAAAAGGGCCCTTTGCCAATTCAGAAGCGAGGCCATAAAATCCCAAGATAAGGAAAATAAGGAGTAAAATTTTTATCGGCAGGGGTTGAAAGCCAAGTAATTCGGCATAAGGCAGATACGGTATACTCAAGCTCAGAATGGTCACACCCAGGGTGGCAAAGAGCAGTCCCTTGCCCATGCGACTTTTAAAGGACCAGCGCTGGGTGCGAATGATTACGAGTATCATCAGCTCCGAGAGTACGGATTCCAAAAACCACGCGGTGCGAAATTGCGCCGTAGGCACTTTTAATAAAAGCAAGGTGCCGAAGGTTAGGAAATCAAAGCCCGTGCTTATCAATCCAAAAACAAGCATGAAGCGCTGTACGTCGTGAATCTTCCAGCGGCGCGGTTTCTGGAGCATTTCCGGATCACTTTGATCCGATGCAATGGCCATAGCGGGCAAATCGCTGATGACGTTTAGGAGCAGGATTTGCCCCGGCAGCATCGGGAGAAAGGCCGCAAAAAATGAGGCTCCGGCCATGGAAAGCATATTTCCAAAATTGGCGCTGGTGGTTATAAAAATATATTTCATAGTATTGGAAAAAGCCCGGCGGCCTTCGCGAATACCCTCAGCCAATACACTCAAATCCTTGCGCATAAGCACGATATCGGCGGCTTGCTTGGCAATATCCACGGCCGTGTCTACGGAAATACCTACATCGGCAGTATGTATAGCGGGAGCATCATTGATGCCATCGCCTAGATATCCCACCGAATGACCGGCTTTTTTTAAGGCTGCGATGATGCGTTCTTTTTGGTTCGGATCCATTTCCGCAAAGATATCGAATTGGGTTACCGCTGCAGTCAAAGCCAGCGTATTCATCAGTCGCAATTTTGTCCCGGTAATAACACCCAGCCTGCTGAAGCCGGCTTCAGAGGCGATTTTAGCCGCCACCAACCCATTGTCCCCGGTGATGAGTTTTACGTCTATCCCTAGAGCCCTAATTTCCGCTAGACTTTCGCGCGCCCCAGGTTTCAAAGGATCGGAAAAGCCTAAGGTCCCAACAAAAATCATTTCCTTTTCGCTACTGACTTCGGCGCGCTCTTCCTTGGCTAACTCCCGATACGCCACGCCCAGACAACGAAAGCCATCCTTGGTCAAAACCTCAGTTTGCTTTTTTATTTCCGCACGCAGTTCGGCCATAGGGATGGGCGTACCTTGCGCAGACTCGACCCTGGTGCTGATTTCCAATACCTGTTCCAGAGCGCCTTTGGTCACAAGCAAACGCAGCCCGTTAAACTCCACGACCACGCTTAGCCGCCGTCGGGAAAAATCGTAAGGAATGTCTTCCGTTTTATGATAATTTTCAATGCCTGGTTGCGGTTCCTGCCTTAGCGATTCATCAATGGGGTTAGCATAACCCGCTTGTAAAGACGCATTGATATAGGCATAGAGACGCAGTTTTACACTGGTTGCGCCCCAGGGATCCAGAGCGGATTGCAATGAGGCATTGCCTTGAGTTAAAGTTCCAGTTTTATCCGTGCAGAGCACATCCATGCCGCCGATATCTTCAATGGAAGCCGGACGCCTTACAATCACTCCGCGCTCCGTCATTCGCGCGGCCCCGCGCGCCATGGTTATGCCTTGAATAGCCGGAAGCAATTGCGGCGTTAACCCTACTGTCAGGGCCAACGTGAAAAGGAACGAGTCCAGTATAGGGCGATGAAACCCAACGTTCACAGCAAAAATGACGAGCGCCAAGGCGAGCGCAACTTCGAGCAGCAAATATCCAAAATGGCGAATGCCCGATTCAAAAGCCGTTTCAGGCGCGCGATGGGCTAAGTCTCCGGCCACTTTTCCAAAAACCGTGTTGTCACCAACTTGAATGATCAGCACACGGCCCGTGCCACTTACAACATGTGTCCCAAAGAATAAGGCATTGGTGCGTAGATGCGGTTCGGCTTCCGCTGAAACGACGCCACAATATTTTTCAGCGGGGAATGATTCACCCGTTAATGGAGATTCATCCACGAATAAATCTTTGGACACAAGCAGGCATGCGTCCCCGGGAATGGCTGAACCAGCCTTAAGTGCTACGATATCTCCTGGAACCACTTCATCAATCGGTATTTGAAGCTCTTTCCCTTCGCGCCAGACCGCGACCCGAATGGTAAGTAGCCCGATCAATTTGGCAACCGTTATAGCCGCGCGCCTTTCTTGCCAGAATCCAAGAAATCCGCTGACTGCAATGATGAGAAGAATAAGCAGGCCTTCTACGATATCGCCTAAAAAGAGAGATAGGCCGCCCGAAACCACGAGCAAAACGATAATCGGGCTGCGGAATTGGGCCAGTAGGATGGCTGGCCAAGAGCGTGCTCCCTCAGCCTGGAGACGATGGCTTTTAAGGGCTTCTACTCTTATTTCAG
>JAYSRH010000319.1:0-3447 GCA_043721115.1 Fibrobacteria bacterium
GGATGGGCCAGCTTGTCCAAATCGGAAGCTTGCAACGCCAAATTGGAATCGACGATATGCACCACTTCGGGTATAATCGGGCTAGGTACAGGAAGTCAAAAAACCGGTTCCTGTACCTAGCCCGATTATACCCGAAGTGGTGCATATCGTCGATTCCAATTTGGCGTTGCAAGCTTCCGATTTGGACAAGCTGGCCCATCCTCTGGACCATTTCCATCCTGACACTTACAATCTGCAATCCACCTATGCGAATGGTTTTCTGACCATTCGCGTGGGCACGGAAGAAACACTGTCCCACTATGCAGAATGGGCAGCTGTATCCGAACCACGATTGCGCCAAGTCAACCACATTCAGACCACGAAGGATTTACGAATAGGACGTTCGATTAGGATTCCATTAGGAGCAGGAGGAGCGGGAGGAGCAGGAAAGGCAGAGGACTTTTTGAAGCGAAGGGAAGAGTATTACCGAGCCATTGAGGAAGACTTTTATATCAACTATTACGTGTCGATTAGCGAACCGGTGGTGGTGGAAAAAGGTATGAACTTGTGGACTTGGGCCATGGAAAAAGAAATACCGTTTTGGTTATTGCAAAAGCACAATGCGGGTAAGTCCCTGAATGCAATCCATCCTGGGGATACCTTGAATATGCCCGTCATTGAAACCGGGATTCGAAAATGGGGTTTTACCCGCTATGCAAATACAAAAGAGTATCTTGATGGTATCGCCCGCTTTCTGAATACAGGAAAACCCGAAGCCTATTGAGATAAATGCTACTTTCAAGGCTATGGTGCCTATGGAGCAAAAGCCAGAGCTTGGATCCGAAACGCACCGGCCACGCGATTTGGGTATGGATGGATTGCGGACCCTAGCCGTGCTCCTCATGATAGCCAGCCACACTTCTCGCCTCATTGTTTGGGATGCGCGTCCAAGTTGGTGCCGCTTTGCACTTTTGATCGAACCGCTTACCGCTTCACTTTTTCTCATTTTGGTTGGAGCATCCTTGGTGTATTCTTGGCAGGCTGTTGGAGTGGACCAGCGGATGCTCTGGTACCGTAAACAGGCTTTGCGGGCTATGGCGCTTTGGTGCATCTCATGTTTATTCTATACGTTGGAAGAAGGCTTTCATTGGCCCGACGCGCTCTTGGCCAGCGGGATTCTTGCCACCATTGCCTATTCCATCCTCTTGGGTATGTTTTTGGTTAGTCAAAGACGTCCTGGGCTGATTTTGCTTCTGCTTTCCGCTGCATTGGCCGGATTGGAATTTCGGCTCGATGCTTTGCATGCCCAATGGTTTTTAATTAATGCCGGCAATAGCCCGTTGCTTCCGCTCTTTCAATTTGTCTGTTTGGGTGCGCTGGGAGTGTTGGCAGTAAGGCGCCCTCATCGATGGGTGCGCGCCGCCGTAGTAACCTGTGCGGTACTGGTACTGGCTTTAATTCTGTCTCGTTACACTTTTACCGATGTTTTTTCCAAACCGTTGGGGCGGTATGAAACCGCACGCACGGTGGTAACCGGCACGGGTCCGGCCCGTATTGAGAAGTCGATACCTTACTATAACTTGCGCCCAATTCTAGTGCCAGTCATCGCATCTCTGATCACCTTGTTGTATGCCATTCTCGCCGCTTTCAGTCCACTTTTAAAACGCATCGGGTACTTTATTTTTCCAATTGGGCGGCATAGTCTGGACGTCTATATTCTGCATTTGGCATTGTTGGCCATCCTGGTGCTAAAGGGCGGGATGCGGCCGCTGCCTACTGCGCACTGGGGCAATCTGACGCTCCTAACTGTGATAGGCATTAGCTATGCCTGGGCGCTCGGACGCGATGCTTTCCGGCATCGGCAAAGTACATCCACAGTCCAAACATCATCGTAAGAGGATCTATGACTGAAAACATTCCTGAGTCCGACACAGGTCCTGTACCCGCGACATTTCTTATACCTGCTGCACGGAGTAAGGGCAAGGCCAGCTTTGGCGTAGAAGGCATGACATGCGCCAACTGTGTGGGCCGGGTGGAACGATCGCTGCGCAAGGTGCCAGGCGTGAGCGAAGTCAGCGTGAACTTGGCCACTTCAAGAGCGGACGTTCGATTTGATCCGGCTAAGGTCAACACTCAAATGCTTTTCCAGCAGGTCAAAGACGCGGGCTATATCCCGGTGGTTCTCAAAACCGGCCAAGTGGAGCCAAGCGGTGAAATCGCCATTCTAAAAAACGATTTGATTCTGGCAACGGTCTTTGGCATTCCCTTGGTACTGCTCGCTATGGTACCCATGGTGCTACCCATCGCCATGGCTTTTCAGATGCGCCTCAATCCCTCGGACGGTTTTTGGAATCTTATCCTGATGCTTTTGGCGACCCCTGTAATGGTGGGCCCCGGTCGCCGTTTCTTTAAGCGGGGTTGGAGCGCACTAAAGGATATGAGTCCCGATATGAACACGCTGGTGATGATCGGCACTGGGTCCGCCTATTTATACAGTGCGCTCGTCACTTTGGCGCCGGGATTATTTCCCGTCGGATCCCGACACGTTTATTTCGAAGCTTCGGCTGTGGTTATCGCACTTGTTCTGCTGGGAAAATTTCTGGAAGCCAGAGCCAAAGGGAAAAGCGGCGAGGCGATCGGCAAGCTTCTGAAACTGCGCCCTTCTACCGTAAAGGTCCTGCGGAAGGGTAAAGAAATTGAAATGGATGTGGGGGCATTGCTGGCCGGTGATGAGATAGCCGTGCTACCCGGTGAACGCATTCCCGCAGATGGTAGAGTGCATACGGGGGAAAGTCGCGTCGATGAAAGCATGCTGACGGGAGAACCGGGTGCCAAGACCAAGCGGGTGGGGGATGCGGTGGTGGGCGGCACATTGAATGTGGATGGGTTCTTTACTTTCCGCGCCGAAAAAGTAGGCGGGGATACGGTGCTTTCGCAAATCATCCGCTTGGTCGAAGAAGCACAAAGTTCCAAGCCCCCTATACAGGATTTGGCCGACAAAGTCGTCCTGGTTTTTACACCTATAGTTTTGCTAATTGCCGCCGTCACTTTTATCAGCTGGATGGTACTGGGCCCGGCGCCAGCTCTATCTTCCGCCCTTATTCATGCCGTGGCGGTTTTGGTCGTGGCTTGTCCTTGCGCCATGGGTCTTGCCACGCCAACAGCCATCTTGGCGGGTACCGGTAAAGCCGCTGAACTGGGCATCTTTGTGCGCCGGGGTTCGGCCCTGCAAATGCTGGCGGAAACCAAAGTCATGGCCTTGGATAAAACCGGTACTTTAACTGAAGGACACCCCCAGGTTACCTCCTTCCTGGTGATGCCGAGAAGAGAACCAGTGCAAGTTTTGAGTTGGGCTGCGGCCATTGAGGCGCGCAGCGAGCATCCTTTGGCCAAGTCTTTGGTGGCGTATGCGAAATTGGGTGAAGCAAGAAGTACACCTGAAACTATGGTGGTTTCGGTGACGGCTTT
>JAYSRH010000320.1:0-3446 GCA_043721115.1 Fibrobacteria bacterium
ATCGGGTCCTTGGCGAAGTTGGACGGGCTGTTGGCCGTATCGATACGGATTACACCATATTTACGGATGCCGATGTCCTTCAGCTTTTTACCGATAGCGCACGATTTCTTAATCACATCCAGATAGTTTTTTCGATCTTCCTCGGAGCCGAATGCACCGCCGCCGCCCCAAATAGGTGCAACCAGTGAGCCGATGGCCAGATTGTGGGCAGAAAATTTGTCGGCCAATTTTTTAAGATCATCATCCGAGGACGCCAAATCAACATGAGGCGCTGCGAGAAACAAATCCATGCCGTCAAATTTGACGCCGTTCACTTCGGCCTTGGCCGTAAGCTCCATCATTTTATCTTGCGAAATAATCGGGTCTGCGCCGGGTTCTTTGCCGCCTTTACCGACTAGTCCAGGCCAAGCTGCGTTATGTAATTTCGGATATGCGTTTGCCATAATAATTCCAATCTTCTTTTGTGATGGATTTTCGAGCCAGAAAAAATAGTAATGAAAAAGTCGAAATTGAAAATAAGCAATTCCAATATTTTTGCCCACTCTAAACACGCCGGAAAATCGTTGAAACATAGAGATAAAACGCCTCGCGTTTATATTACTTAACGGGTTTGAACTGCCACCTTGGCCAAAAGTGTGGCATTGGGGTCGCAAAGCTCAAATCCGTTGTACTTTTGAAGTCCACCTATGAGTCGCGTACCTTTATCCTTGACGTGCCGGCTGTATCGTTGATAGAGTCGATTTCTAGCACAGAAGGTGGCTTGGCGTGAATTTCAGAACCAAACTCTTCTTAACCCTTTCAGCATTCCTTTTGCTTGTGGGGATAGCGATGGTTTTTGTCGTTCAATTCCCAATCACCGGCCTATTATCGGAAAAAATATTGGAATTGCCCGCGCTTCTGGCTTTGCATGTCAAAGTTGTAAAAGTCGACGCCACCGCTTCTGGCAAAGTGATCCTGCACGGGGTGTCGGTTCTGGGTAAGGAAGTTCTGTATATCCCCACGGTGACACTTATGGTAAATCGCCAGCAATTGATCCATGGACGCATTTTCATAGAATCCCTGCACGCGGACACTTTGAAAATCAGTCTGTCCGGGGTTGCGAAAATAAAAGATAAGATAACTGCGGATCAGGCCACCTGGTTCCGCTCCAAGCTGACTCACTTACAGAAAACACCCGTGTCGGTAACTGCGCTGCGGAATATTTCTGGCGCGCCATGGTCCACTGGAGAAATGAAAATCTGTTTCGACAGTGTCTTCACAGGGGGTGTGGTGGGACGGGTGCAGTTACAGCGCGCCTCGGTTGGCAATTATCCCGCTGCTACTGCTTTGGAGCTAAAATTCCATTCTAACTCCACCGCATTGGCACTCGACTTTGTCCGGGGTCAATGGGCTGGCGGGTGCATGCGAGGGGATTTGGACGTGAATTGGAGCGATCCTATGAATCCATTTCAAGGCCGGATGGAGCTTCGTCAAATAAATCTCGCCCGTCTCAAAACCTTGTCCATTATGGCCGGATCCGACATAGAAGGAATTGCTCAAGGTAAAGTGAATCTCAAAGGGAGTCTGAGTCGACTGGATGATATTCAAGTGGACGGGAGTTTGAAACTCCTCACAGTTAGCCTGAAAAACTTGCCCTTTCAACGCGGTGTGTTTGTTGAAAAGTATTTGCCCGATCTCAAAGAGTTGCGGTTACGTGCGTTGGAGTTTTCAGGGTGTTCCATTAGACAAAACAGAATCGAAGTGGTCAATATAAAGGGGCAGGGAGATCCATTTTCGTTTTCAGGGCGGGCTACCCTGGACGAGCACGGAATTCGCTCTGTTTCACTGGACTGTAATTTTGATAAAAAATATTTTCAGCGATGGAGCCCGATCCTTAGCGACGTGGGAATGTTGAATATTCAAATCGATAGGTCGCGTTCGGGAGGCCTATCGGGGCAGGTTAAGGCGCCTCGCCTCGTCTTGAACGGTTTGCCGGACGCGGAGGGTGTGGACCTTAAATTCACTTTGGATTCCAAATCCCTGACCGTTGACAATGCGCGATGTAAGTGGGCGGATGGCAGTATCCAAGGCAGCTTTGGCGTGGATCACAGCGACAGCGATTTTCCCTTTCATGGTCGTTTCGATCTTCAAAAAATAAATTTGCGTCGACTTACGGCACTGGGGTTTTTTGGACATGCGAGCGTAGACGGGCTTTTGCTGGGAAAAATGAGCGTTGCAGGTAAGTTGACCCGTATGCAGGAC
Source organism: Fibrobacteria bacterium (assembly GCA_043721115.1). Lineage (GTDB taxonomy): Bacteria > Fibrobacterota > Fibrobacteria > UBA11236 > UBA11236 > Chersky-265. The sequence goes on from JAYSRH010000320.1 coordinate 2,242, forward strand.
GCTCACGTCGCAGGGAATATTAAAATAGCCAAGATTAGGTTGAAAAAATTTCCCGTTCAGCAGGACAAGTTGATACTCCATTATTTGCCGGACTTGAAGGATATACGATTAAACTCGCTGGAAGTTTCAGACTTTTCTTGGAAGGAAAACCAGATGCTATTGACCAGTCTGCGCGGACAAGGAAATCCATTATCGTTCACGGGCCATGGCCGTGTGGGGCTTAATGGCCTCCATTCGCTTCGCCTCAATTGCGCCTTTAATCCAAAATATTGTCGAAAATTAAACTCCATCATTCGCGGGGCTTTTGTGGTGAATGGCCGTGCGTTACCCCGAATTCCTTGTGCAATCAAAGGCGATTTGCATGAGCAAACCTTGGTTGTGGACAAGGCTTTCAGCAGGGTGGTTGGAGCGATTATGAGGAGTGTAGGAAAGGGTATTCTGGACGAGTTTGATCTAACGGACTAGCCCTGACGCTACGCCTTGTTTTTTACCTTTTCGGCTTTAGAATTTCAACACCAGCAAGGAGCTTTTATCTCAAACGTATTACCAGACGGCGTCTACGCAGAGTTCGATACAACCAAAGGCATCATTACCGTGGCGCTTGAATTTGAAAAAACCCCAATTACCGTTTCCAATTTTGTCGGTTTAGCGGAAGGAACAAAAAAATCCAATAAGCCAGCTGGGGAACCTTTTTATGATGGACTTAAATTCCATCGGGTCATCGCCAATTTCATGATTCAGGGCGGCGATCCTAAAGGCAATGGCACTGGGGGCCCGGGTTATGAATTCCAGGATGAGTTCCATCCCAGTTTAAAGCATGATAAGGCCGGCACGCTTTCCATGGCCAATGCAGGACCAGGCACCAATGGCAGCCAGTTCTTCATCACTCATGGACCTACACCGCATCTGGATGGCAAGCACAGCGTTTTCGGCTATGTGGTGTCCGGGCAGGATATTGTGGATGCCATCAGCATGAAGGATTGCATCGATAGCCTCCGCATCATTCGCGTTGGGGCCAAGGCTAAGAAGTTCAAAGGGGATGAGGAAAGCTTTATCGCGGCCGTCAAGAACGCGTCTTAGACCCCTGCTGATGGGCCTTGCGGGTATATTTTTCTGTATCAGGAAATGAGGCAGCGGTTATGCTAAAACACTGTAAAAACGTGCTTAAAATGATGGGCTGCATCGGAGGCGTATTCGGTGCGGCG
>JAYSRH010000321.1:0-3443 GCA_043721115.1 Fibrobacteria bacterium
GTTTGGAGATTGCACTCAAGCCACAGACGGCTATCAATCAACCTTTGCGCCGGGAACGGATACTTTCGTTCATGCAGGCATTAACGCAACCACCTCTGCCAAGGCGGGTGCATGCGGATTGTACCAGCCCAATTTTTACCCTTAATAATCACATTCAGTGTAGTTTTGGGCTTTCTATATATTTAAACTTCTCGGCTAAAACATAACTTGGGCAGCCCAGTCCACTTCATTTCACACCGTCCCGATAGTGTGAAACAGCTTTTGTCCAATCCATGGCAAATTAGGGCTGTCCTTTTCTTTTTGGTGATTCTTTGGGCCGGTACCCTAACCTTAACCCACTCCTTTCCAGACCCCACCGCCCTTAAAACTCCCGTGATGCTCCTCGGTATGCTGGGCATCGTCCTCTCCAACCTTGGCAAGTTTCAACTGAGTCGCGCCCTCATCCCATTCCTACTCTTCTGGCTGTGCGCGTACTTCAATCTTTCCCAGGCTATCCACTCCCAAGAAACAGCCCTCACCTTGCTGGCCATGCTCCTGGCGTTCCTCCTCGGGTATCAGCGAACTCCCCTATTCCACCCAGGCTTAACTCCCCCCCTAATCCTGCTATGCGTGGGCGCAGGGATCTACAGCCTAGTGACCTTGTCACCGGAAGCCCCATTCTTCGATGATAAAAATGTCTACGGAGGGATGCTGGTTCTGGGGGCGCTCTATCACTTTTATTTAATGGAGAGCGGCGGCCCCAACAAGCCCGTCCAAGTACTCTTATACTCTTCCACTTTGGTAGTTCTCGTCTCTATTTTGCTCGTGGACTCCAGGATTGCCCAAGGGGCCTTTTTTCTCAGCTTCTTGCCACTGCTTTTTGTAACCGTACGCTTGGATGGCAAGGAACCCAAGCTGGAAAAGCTGGCGTGGACAATGGGCATGGCCTTATGCCTCGGGCTTGCTTGGATCAATCTGCCAGACAACCGATTTCATCAGTTAGGTCTGGCGCTCTCCCCTTCCTCGCCTAGTTTCATCGGTGCGCCCTGGTTGGCGGGTTGGGACGCTTTTCGGACGGCCCCTGTTTTCGGATCCGGAACGGGTAACTTCCGGTTTACATTTCTTGAGCATGCGACCCTTTGGCCCTTTTCATCTGGGAACGGAATGTTGCCGATCGCGTTGCACGCTCAAAATCACTATTTGGAAACCTTGGTTGAAGGTGGGATACTTGGTTTTGGTCTGGAACTAATCCTTTTTTTTGGTGCTCTTTTTGGCCTGGCTCGGGTCTATTTCGTTGATTCTTACCTTGCAGCCAAATATGTTTTTTTCGCCTTGGTCAGCCTATTTATAATGTCCCTTTTTTCCTCCATACTGGAAAGCGCACCCACGAAAGCAGCCTTTTGGATATGCGTAGGTTATGGCTGGTCCTTCAACGCCAGGGGACGTCCCAGTCCCCGTTATGCTTCAATATTATTAGGCGCGGCCATCCTGATACTATCCATACTCCACCTTTATCTGCGTATTCCAGAACTGCGTTCTGACCGCATCCTAGCCTTAGCCATCCCCTTGGCGGATACCAATCCCAAGTCCTATACCAATCGTCTGACGGAAGCCATGCGCATTAACCCCAGAAATGAGTCTGCCAATTACCGGTATGCGGAAGTCCTCGGAAAATTTCATCGAGAGAAGGATGCCGTCAATTGGGTCGAATTCATCCAAACTTTTGCCCCTGATTCTAACTTGCGTTCGATTTATCTTTCCAAGATTTATTTTACCCTGGCTCACTACGACTCCGCCGCAAAATACGCCTCCCATAAACTGGAACGCAGACTGGCTGATTTGCCGAACCTGGAAATCCTAATCCGATCCTGGAAGCATCAGGGAAATTGCCAGTCCATTGATTCCCTACAGGCGGCCCTCGCGACCTTACCACAAGCCTATCGCATACCCGCAACTCGAGAATACACCGTGGAGGGCCTCAATAACCTCTTCCGATCCAATCGGGAAATCCTATTTCTGCAGAGATGGTTTGGCGGCCAAGGTTTAAGGCGCGCCTTTATCGAGGGACGATTGCTGGCCTACAATCGCCAATTCGAAAACCACCGGAGGTTGAACAAGTTGCTACAGACTCCCTGTTCCGATTCCCTGCAGATGGCGCCGCCGCCATCCGAAAGTCCCGACCGGCCGCTTTGGAAGTTTAGGGGGTGGGGCATCCAGGCAACACCAATAAAGTGGCAGTTTAAAGGTGTTTACTTGCCTTTTGGCTGACAATCGGGTAAATTGTCTGTATCAGTAAGGACAAATTACCTATGGCATTAAAGCAGAGGCCAAAGTGACGAACAGTAAGACAAGGTCAGGTAGAGGCACCAAATCGAATCACAGACCTAAGCGGAAAATCACTCGACCTCAAAAAAAATCCGGCATTGCACCAACCTCCGCCTCAGCAGAAGATTTAAATAAATACAATAATCCGTTCCTAGTTATAAAGCAATTGTCCGCGGATTTTGGAATTTCCGCAAAAGACATGGCAGGCGTTTTGGATGTGACTCCCAAAACTTTTTCGCGATGGAAGCAAAAGGCGACCGGCATGTCCGACCAGCAATCGGATCGCATGCTGATTCTGAAATCGATTTTTGAATTAGGCAGAAATGTCCTAGGCTCGGATGCAAATGTGAAAAAATGGATGGGTGAGCCCGTTTTCTTGCTTGATGGACAAACGCCCCTGAGCCTTTTGATAACTGAATCCGGAAGACGACGGATCGAATCGGTTTTGCACCAAATAGAATATGGGTTTTTCTGAGTGACCAGTCTTTTTCGTGTATCGAGAAAAGCATACCTACCTCAGGATCCAAACGGTGGTTATCACTCAGAGGGTCGATGGCATCCGATGGGAAATCCTGTACTTTACTTCTGTTCCTCATTACCAATGTGCATTTTTGAATTTCGCGCCAATAAAGTCGAGTTTGATATTATTAGAACAGGATATCATTTCAGCCGATGTGAAGCTGATCTTGCCTCCTCTTTGGAAGTCGTGCCAGACTCGTTTTACACCCAGGAATGGACGACCAATAAGGCAGCATCTCAAAAACTTGGTGAAAAATGGCCCAAGTCGAATCGCACACTATTCCTGACGGTGAAGTGCGCCCCTTTGCCAACGGAAAAAAATTACCTTATCAACCCAGCGCATCCCAAATATTCCCAGCTCACCTTTACAATGCCTAAACCTATACCACTTGACCTTCGAGTCATTTGATAAAAGTAGCCCATCCGCGGATGAATACACTCTTTTGATTCCCCAAACTGTCTACCTTTGGCTATTCTTGGAATTCAGGTCTGAATTCACGATTTACAAATCGCCCCAATGTCCGAGTTCCGTCTTCGGAAATACGAACCAACAATCCTAGCTTTCCAGGCTCCGATTTATAATGCGGATAGGGCTGCGTATCTAGAAAACGCTGAAGTCG
>JAYSRH010000322.1:0-3442 GCA_043721115.1 Fibrobacteria bacterium
GCATCCGCCTGCTTCTTACACCGGCCAGGTAGGGAAAATTGAGTTCGGCTCCTCTGCTGGAGGTGAAAAACCTCAAAACCTACTTTCCCGTTACGGGCGGGGTTTTCCGTAAAACCATTGGGCATGTCAAGGCTGTCAATGATGTGAGCTTTACCATGGATCCTGGTGAAGTTGTGGCAGTGGTGGGTGAGTCCGGTTGCGGTAAGAGCACATTGGGATATTCCATTCTGGGTCTTACGCCTCCGACGGAAGGCTCCCTAACCTTGTCAGGTAAACCCCTGGATATACATAAGCCAAAGTCCTGGAATGCCTTCCGTAAGGATTTTCAAATTGTTTTCCAGGACCCGTACACTTCCTTGAATCCGCGGGACACTGTGTTCGAGATCCTTGCGGAACCGATGCGCGTGCATGGCATCTGCGCGGAAAAGGATCTGCGGACGGAAGTAGGCTTGCTGTTGGAAAAAGTGGGGCTTCCCGTTGATACACAATACCGTTTTCCGCACGCCTTCTCCGGTGGACAGAGGCAGCGTATCGGAATTGCCCGAGCCATTGCCCTTAAGCCCAAACTTTTGATTTGTGATGAGGTGGTGGCGGCATTGGATGTTTCCGTTGCGGCCCAAATCATTCATTTATTGCTCTCGATTAAAAAGGACCTGGGTCTGTCCCTGTTATTCATCTCCCATGATCTCTCGCTGGTCAAGGCCATCAGTGACCGCGTGCTGGTAATGTATTTAGGGAAAATCGTGGAATCGGGCCCAGCGGAGGCTTTGTTTAGCCATCCACAACATCCTTATACCCTTGCTCTGCTGGAGTCGATACCGACCTTGAACCCGGCCAAACGACCCAAGCTTCTGGGCGGAGAAATTCCCTCTCCAGTTAATCTACCCAGCGGTTGCGCATTTGCAGGACGTTGTGGAAAGGTGCAGGCACGCTGCCGTCAAGAAACCCCCGTGCTTACCCGTTCTAGTGGAGTAGCCGGTGCGGTTGGAACCGCTGCCTCAGCCGCTTCAGGAGCTTCAACTGCTTCAGCGGTAGCCTGTTTTTATCCTGCCGGAATGTAAGGTCCCCTAGGCTACACGCGCCCAGGGAGGCTAACCTTAACGGTTACTCGTATTCCTTCAAAACGTCTTTGTTGAGAACCATGATTTCAACGCGGCGATTGATTTGGCGGCCTTCGGCGCTCGAATTGCTGGATTTAGGTTTTGTCATTCCATAACCGCGCGCGGAGAGGCGTCCGTTGAGATCCGGATAGGCGGCGGTAAGATAGAGTCGAACCGCGTCGGACCGATCCTGGCTGAGCCGCTGATTGTTGGCGGCATTGCCCACGTTATCCGTATGTCCACCGATTTCCATTTCGAGCTTGGGGTATTTGCTCAGCATGCCGCCGACTAAATTGAGGTAGGGTTTGGAATTGATGGAAATCTGAGCCTTACCCGTTTCGAAATATAAGGCTTCCATATTAAGCACACCTGTTTTCAGGAATTCTTTTTCCCAGACCGTGCGGCGGGAACGTTCCTTTTCCAAGTTGCGCTGCGCTTCCGCTAAAGCGAGAGAATCCAAGCGCGCTTTTGCAGCTAGAGAATCGGCGATGTGACGGGCGGCATCCGATTCCAGGGCCCGAGCTAACGAATCTTCCCGGGCCTTGCGGGCTATGCTGTCTGCAAAGGCTTGTGAGCGGCGAATCTGATCTTGCATACCCAGCCGGGCGAGTGAATCGAGGCGGGCTTTTTCCAAGGCATCCTGACGTTTGCCTTTGTCCAAATCCATCGACCAGGAAATGGCTGCGAAAAGTCGCCAAGGTTCCAAAGACCGGTCCGGAGCATTGTTCGGACGCTCCTGAGACATGGACATTTCCGCTCCAATTTGGGCGGTAGTATGGTTTTGGCTACGGAATAGCAATGAGGGTGCGAACCACATGGGATCGCTGCCACGGGCTTGTTTCAATACCGTGCGGGAATGAAATTCCGTGCCCAGGATAAAGGATGGGGCGGGGGCGAATTCCAAGGCTGCGCTTTGTAAAAGCAAAGTTGTTTTGTCCGACTGCAAGGAAGCAGCAACGCCTTCGTTGAGGTGAAGGCGCAGGGACATGCCCATCCCTTTGAAAACCACCGTCTGGGTTATTTTAAAAGTGATATCCGTACCGTCCCGGGTCTCGAAATAATTATAACCATCTGGAAAATTGGAGTTGATTTGTTTGCCGGACGTACCGGCTAGCAGTGCGGCCTGAAATCCCAATCGGCCCGGGATTTTTTCCGAAAAGGGTATGCTGGCCTGCAGGCCTCCGGTTACGGTTCCTACTCCCGCTCCATTCATGGGTGCTGAACCGCTTACGTTATAGGCAGCGATATTTGCAAATGCGTCTACATACGGGCTCATGCCGAAAGCCACTGCCGTGGTTGCTGTAGTGATCTGGGCATTTTTCAGTGGCGCGCCGGGAAAACCCTTGGCTTGCTGATAGAGATTGCCGCGTGCGGATAGAGTGAGTCGGCCTTGTCCCATGGCTTCAGCGGATACGGCTTGTCCAAGTCCCAACGTACCATTAGAATTGGCAGCCGGTTCCATGTCTTGGGCGGTTGCGAATTGAATACTGCCTACACTAAGCCAGGTTAGTACGGCGAGACCAAAACGAACGCGATAAGTTGAGTGTGAACGGACCATTAGACCCTTTCCCCCTGTTTGCTTCCGACTGGGTATGTTGCGCGAAAGCTTGTCCAAGATAGATAAAACAGTCGGAAAATAAAGACAGTGGCCCTCGGCAATACTTATTTTAGGGCGATGCGATTAATACGGTTTCGATATGGCGGCAAAACTCTGCGAGGGAAACTCAATTCGGATGGAACGGCTTCCCTCCTCCTAAACGCTGGAACGGATGATCCAGTTTTACCGCTTAAATTGGAATTTGGCGATGAAAAACTGCCTATTGAGGCCATGCTAGCCCCGATCATTCCGGTCGATATCCTGGGAATAGGTCTCAACTATCGAGCCCATGCCATCGAAGGCAAATTTGAAACGCCCACCGTGCCTTTGTTGTTCATTAAAGCGGGGAATAGCCTCAACAATCCTGGGGACGCGATTCCAATTCCAAGGTTAAGTCGACAAATTGATTTTGAAGGGGAATTGGCGGTCGTGATTGGAAGGACGGCTAAAGACGTGCCCAGAGAAAAAGCCTTGGAGTATGTCCTTGGGTATACCTGCGCCAATGATGTCACGGCCAGGGATTGGCAGCGAGATAAGCATCTGGGCGGTGGCCAGTTTGCCCGGGGTAAAAGCTTCGATGGGTTTTGCCCGCTTGGACCCTGCCTGGTAACCGCAGACGAAATTCCCGATCCCGGTTCGTTATGGATAAAGACCTATGTCAACAACATGCTGATGCAAGATCAAGGCACGTCGGATATGCTATTCGATGTCCCCACTTTGATCGAAAGCCTCAGCTCAACGATGA
>JAYSRH010000323.1:0-3425 GCA_043721115.1 Fibrobacteria bacterium
GTGTGGGATACATCGACACCACGGGTGGATTTGCCATCGACACCCTCTTCGACGCAGGTGGGGATTTTTCAGAAGGCCTTGCCGCGGTGGGAATTGGGCAAAGACGACGTCAGGGTTTTCAAGGAAACTGGGGATACGCCGACGTTACCGGCAAACTGTGCATACCCCAGCAATACACTTGGGCAGGACCGTTTATCAAGGGTCGGGCGCTGGTTCACTCGGCTAAAACCGGCTGGATATTTATCGACCGCCAAGGACGGACACTGGTAGCCTTTCCTCGGCAAATAATGCTGCTACCTCAGCTGAGTTCAACTCTGTTTGCATTTCGTTCGGGGAAATGCATCGGCTTCATGGATAAAAAAGGAAAACAGGTTATTGCCCCTGTCTTTTTAAAAGTGGGACGCTTTCAAAATGGATTGGCACCTGTTCAGCCAAATAATGGCACGGGACTATGGTCTTACATCAATGAACATGGCGTTTTGCTTGAATTGGCCGTGAACGCGGGCCACTAATCGAATCCACCAACTTGAATCGGTCCAAGCCCAAGTACGCCCTCCACCCTACCCGCAGCCAAAGCCAATCGACCCATGATGCGAAAGTAAAAAGCATAGCATCGACCTAAAACCTCTTCGGCGGCCAAATGATAGCCGGCATAGTCCTCCTCAGATGGTAGGCTACAGATGGCGTATCCGGCCAAACCCAGTCCGCCGGAATGAAGTCCAAAGGGATATTCGGTTTCTCCTAAACCTACTTTGATGCCATCCAGGTTTCTGTGAATGGCAAGAGTGTGCACGCTAAGTTGCTTTTGCAGCTCGCCGGTAGTTTCATTATCCGTCAAGTTTTCCAGGAGAATACCCATTGCATGGACATTGCGACGGAGTGATTCCAGCTCCCGTTGAATCTTTCCCATGGCTTCCAAACTAGGTAGCAGACGTGAGACTTCCCGTGAACTGGCAAAGGCATCTTTTAAATGTGCGCCTACTTCAGGATCGGAAAGCAAGCCTAGCGCGGATACCATCCGTATGTGCATGGCAGTTTCGAATTCCGTCAACTGCGCCGATATCTCCTTTTGTTCCGCTTCCGCCTCACGGGCAAGTATTTCAGCTTCATGAATGCCTCCCTTTGGAAGTTGAAAATCTTCCGGTTCAATCCAAAAATTAGCTCGAAGCAAGGATAAAGCCTGAATGGCGTCCAGTTCTTTGGCATCGGCGACGGAAAAAGCATGGTAGAGTGACCGGGCTGTGCCAGCCGATTTTTCAATTGTCTCACGAGCCTGATTCAATTTTATGCGCAATGCGTTGCCGGACGGTAAACCTTGCAATGCACCAGTCACCAGCCAAAATGGTCGAAGGTTGGTTAGATAGCCTAGAAAATAGCCGGTAAGCGCTGCCTCTCCAACTTGAATTTCACTTTGCCCGGTAACCAAGTCGGATGTGGAAATCATGCGTGCAGGATTAAAGTCCTGGCCGAGGTCCTGGCGATAAAATATTTCACTGGCTTGTTTGGATAGCAAGGAAAAATCGCTGAACAGACTATGGGCTTGGCCCACTGCATGAAACATGCCTCGAAGGGTGTGTTGACGTGCACGTTGCACTCTTTTGGAAAGACTGGGATGGGTATCAAACCACACGGCTTTTTCTTGCATCAAACTGCGTTCCATTTTACGGCGCACTTCGGGAATAAATACTCTGGTGTGCGCCGCTACCAACGCCGGCAAATCATCTGCGAGCCGGCCTTCGCGTAAGGCCATCCCTAAACTTCTATTGGCCAGCGTCCATGCCGATTCAATCACCTTGGCTTCCAAAACCATGCTGGAAAACGTCTCGCCCCCCACCATCCGTACCGCAGCCCAGTCCGCCTTATATTCCATCTGCCTTAGTAGAATGCAGCTAATGATCTGGCCTACTTGAGCATGTAACTTGAAAATTGCCCTTACGCTTATGGAACATATTTTTGCGCTCCAACCCGGTAAAAAAACCAATGGATCAATACGATGACTTTTTTTCTCCAGGAATTTTTCCCAATCGCCTTCTTGAGTCGAGGCTCTCTGAAACCAGTGGATGAGTGTGCGCATGCCGTGCACCAATCGCATGGCCGAACCTTGTTGAAAATGCCCAAGTTCATGGGCCAACACACCGGCAAATTGTCCCAGGTCAAGCCCACGGACCAGTGGCAATCCAAGTACCAATTCCAATTGGCCGCCCCAAAAATTCCTGATGCCCGGCGCGAATCGAACGCTAGCATTCACATCCATGTTAACCTGGATGCACCTAGGTGTTTTTGCGCCAATCGCAGTACAGATTTGTTCTATAAAGGAATATAATCGGGGTTCTGCATGCGGCATCAATGCCAGATCGAGGTCTGATTTATGTAATGAGGACAGTAAAGGTCGAATTAAAAACCAGCTGACCAGTCCCAGAACGACTCCTAGCGATAAATAACCTGCGGCCATTGGCAAACTGGCCCCAGTTCCGTTGATCCATCCAACATGCCCGATAAGATGTGCAACTAACGACCAAAGCATTAGGCTGACAACGCTAAAATAGGATACTGGCAATAGAAGCAAACCGAATCCGACACTGACAAGCCCCAAAGCATACGTAACAGAAACGCGTCCAGGCCAATGGTAGTGTGTCCGCGTAGCCCCTCTGGCATGGCTCGTAGGTAACAAGGAAACGGGTCGCATTGACCTAGTGTATGGGCTTTTTGAATTTTCTTCAATGTCCATCCCACTTGGTTTTTGGCCCGTCTACCGCCATAAACCCAAAAACCAGCGAATACCAAGTTGCAACTATGCCGGCAGTTGGGGTACAATTAGGGACGGCAAAGGGAAACACGCCGGTAACCGCAACCGGCACGTCCCAACCCAATCGAGACTATGTCAGAAATTCCCGACTCCAATAATCCGCATCCCACTGGATTGCCACGCCAGGTTGCCATCGTTGGATTGAATCGCGAAACAGCTACTTTGCTGCCAAGTCTTCTGGAAGCCGATGGTATTCAAGTTATTAAAGTGCTCAATCCGGACGTGGAAGATTTAAACAGGCTTACCCAGTATCCGCATCTCTCCATTATTATTGACACCACCCATAACGCCACCGTGGCCACCAAACTTAGAAAGCTGCCCTTACGAAAAGTGGAAGTCATCACTGGGCTAAGCGCGCGCATTCTGTTTTGCAGCATGCGAAAAAGTTCTGAAGAGGAAAAGGATAATGTCCTAAGAAGTCTGGAAGAAATTCGAGAAACCGTTTGTCTGACTAAAAACAAAGATGAAATCCTGAAAGTCATTTTAAATACCGCAGTCCGAACGGCAGGGGCGGATTGCGGATCCATCATGTTGCTCGATCCCACCAAGCGACACTTGACTATAGAAGCCGCTTATGGGCTTCAGGAAAATGTTGTAGCGTCATCCATCCAGCGTGTCG
>JAYSRH010000324.1:0-8962 GCA_043721115.1 Fibrobacteria bacterium
TCAAACCTGCCTAGCAACGGGGAGACGCTGGACCACTTGTGCCCGCCTATTAGATAGACTCAAACTTCACGACCTTATCGACTTTTGCATCCTGAACAATGGCATGCTCGTGCGCCAGGTGGCTACGGAACAAATTTTGTTCAGACGGGAATTTCCGATATCCCTAGTCCTCGCCGCGGTCGAACGGCTGAATGCTCTGGGTCTGGATCCCATTGTGCTCGGACACAATCCTGATGGACATACCAAGGATGTTTTTCATCGCAACGATGCGTTGCTCAATGCCGATTTCATCGCCAAGAACGTAGGGCATACCCAGCGTGTGGTGGAATGGAGCGAGCTTGCGAACGCGCATCTTGTTGAATTGGTGTTGATCGGAAAAAAAACGGATTTGGAAACCGCCGCTGCTGCACTTGCGCCTCTCGAATTGGAAACCACCATACTGCGCAATTCTTTCTATGCCGAATACATGTTGGAAGTTACCCCCAAAGGGGTTTCCAAACTTTTAGGCGCCCGGGAACTGATTGCCCATTTGGGATGGGAGGTGCGGGACGTTATCGCACTTGGGGATTCCGACAATGACTTGACCATGCTCCGGGGTATTCCCATGTCCATCGCCATGGCCAATGCTGACGCGACATTGAAAGCCATTGCCAAAGAGACAACCAGCTTGAATACCGAAGGTGGTTTTGGACATGCTTTGTTCCGCTTGCTGGGACAGCCCGGGTAACGGACCGACTATTCTAATCAAAGGAGTGCGAATGCTTATCGAAACGCTGACTCAAGAAGAAGCCCGAGTACTCGGTACCTTGGCGGAAAAAAGTTTGGCGACGCCGGACTATTATCCCCTGACTCTGAATTCCCTGCGCACGGCCTGCAATCAAAAAAGCAATCGGGATCCAGTCACGGAGTATACCGATGAAACCGTTTCCATAGCCTTGGCCGGACTCAAACGCAAAGTTTTGGTCACCTTCATCCCTTACGGTTCGCAAGGAATTCTGTACAAATACCGGCACTTTTTGGAAGACCCCCGGTTCCATCTCAGCCAGGGCGAAATCGCTGTCCTAGCCGTGTTGCTGCTGCGCGGCAGGCAAACTTTGAACGAAATTAAATTGCGAGCATCGAACCTGTTACCCCTCGACTCTCTAGAAGCGACGGAAGCCTTGCTGCAAAGCCTCGCCAACCGAGTCGAGCCCTTGACGGAATATCTTCCGAAGCGGCCGGGTTGGAAAGAGCCTCGCTGGACGGACAAACTGTGTCCGGAGCATGCAGAGATGGAATCGGGCTTTAAGGAACAGGAAGGCGCGGAAACTTCAGAGATTCACAAACCCACTCGACCACAAAACTCAGATCTGGAAAGCCTTCGGCTGGCGGTGGCGGATCTAACCGAAAAGTATGCAGCCCTCAAAGCGGACATTGAAAAAATAAAATCCGAACTGTACTGAAGCAGTTCCAAGCGGTACTGACGCTATTCCATTTTGAAAGCCCGTAAAGCTTCGGCCCGCAGCATAAATTTCCATGTAGTTTTTGTGCACTTAACCGCCCGATTGAAATCCAGAATTTGGAAAAAATCAGGTCAGACTGGGATTTTGTATACGCATCAACTGGGCCGAAGCCACGGAAAGCAAACAGTACCCGAGAAAATACCAGAATCCATCGTGAAGCTGAGCTGTTAGACCCTCCGCTGCCCCGGCGGCCAAAAAGGCCAGCAGGATACCCATCACAAAGACATCCGCCATCGACCATTTTCCGATGAGCGCGACAAAGCGGAAGATGGGCAACCGGAAGGGAGCCTTTGGAATTGCCAATACATACAGAAGCGATAGACCTTTGGCCAAGGGAACGATAACGCTAAAGAGTAAGATCAAAAAGGCAACCAGCCGGTTACCGGTATCATAAAGATTACCTATGGTGCCCAGAATGCTGCGAGTCTGGTGGTAAATGGCCATCTTGCCTATGAAAGGCAACACCGGAGAAATATCCAAAGTCAAGGCCGGGTGCGTTAGACCAGGAAACAAACACGCAAAGGACGCTAAGATAAGACCCAACGCCAGCACATTGAGGGATTTGTTTCGCATCGCATTCAAATTAGCTAATCTTCGGTTAGGAGAATACCAACATGCCAACCAAATCTTTAGTCACCTGCTCGATTTGCAAACGCCAACTGTCTCAAAGCAAATGCGTGCCCAATCAAGCCATTCGACCCGCCATGGTCGTGCACCTAAAAAAGGATCATGCGGATTGGAATCCGGATGGCTTTATCTGCCATGCCGACTTGAATCGCCTACGCGCCGAATACATTCAGCGTATGCTGTTATCCGGAAAAGGAAATCTTGCCCATCTCGAAGCCGATGTGGAACAGAGCTTTAAGGATGACGCCCTTATTTCAAGTTTATTGAAAGAAGAAAGCAAGGAACCGATTACCTTCGGCCAAAGGATGGCGGACGGGGTTGCCCGCTTCGGCGGGAGCTGGAGGTTTCTCATCACCTTTGCATGCTTTCTGGCCCTGTGGATTTGCCTTAACGTGGCCATCATCGTTATCGCCCATGCCCAGGCCTTTGATCCCTATCCTTTTATCCTACTGAATCTTATTCTCTCCTGCCTCGCCTCGGTGCAAGCACCGATTATCATGATGAGCCAGAATCGGCAGGAATCCCGCGACCGCACACGCGCGGAAAATGATTACAAGGTGAATCTTAAAGCCGAATTGGAAATCCGAAACCTACATGAGAAGTTCGATCATTTGCTGGAGCATCAATGGCAGTATTTGATGGAGATCCAGCAGATTCAGGTGGAGCTAATGGAGGAGTTGGCGGATAGGAAGAAGAATTGATGGTGCGAAAAGTCGGTGCTAGGCTGGGCTACTTTATCCCCAACTGCCGCATCTCCGCCAAAGATGAAACTGAAACATGCATATCCCGCAGTAGCCCATCGCTGATACTGTAAATCCAGCCATGCACGGTCAAGTCCTGCTGCTTGAACCAAGCCTTCTGCACCAACGTCGTGTTGCACACATTATACACCTGGGCCACCACATTCATTTCGCACAAGCGATCCGTGCGTGCTTCCGGATCCGCAATGGCATTGAGCTCCTGCTCGTTGTGATAGTACAAGTCCCGCACATTGCGCAGCCAATTGTCGATCAAGCCATGCGGCGAATCTTCCATGGCCGCGCGAATGCCGCCGCAGCCGTAATGGCCGCAGACTATGATGTGCTTCACTTTTAATACGGCGATGGCGTATTGCATCACGGACAGGCAGTTCATGTCGGTGTGGATGACCAGATTGGAAACATTGCGATGCACAAAGAGTTCGCCGGGCAAAAGGCCCACGATTTCATTGGCGGGCACGCGGCTATCGGAACAGCCTATCCATAGATAACTGGGCGTTTGTTGTTTGGTCAATTTCTCGAAGAATTGGGAATCCGTCTTGAGGATGTTTTTGGCCCATTCGCGGTTGTTGTCGAAAAGAGAATTGAGTTCGTCCATGAATTAGAATGATAGCAAAGACTGCATGAATTAATTTTATATCCATGCAAACTATCGCCATTGAAAATCTGGTTAAAACCTATCGGAACGGTGTCAAAGCCTTGGACGGCGTTTCTTTTCAGGTCAGCCAAGGTGAAATCTTTGGCTTGCTCGGTCCCAATGGGGCGGGCAAAAGTACCACCGTACGCATACTGACCACTCTAACCAAGCCCGATGGCGGCAAGGCGGAAGTCGCGGGCTGCGATGTCATGCGCGACCCGCAGCGCGTGCGCGAACGCATCGGGTATGTTGCGCAAGCATCGGGCGTGGACAAATGGGGAACGGGACGGGAGAATCTTATTTTACAGGCGCAGTTGATGCGCGTGGCTCCCGCTGCCATTGCTGGCCGGGTGGATCAGTTACTAGCCTGGGTGCGCCTCACCGACGTGGGTGGCCGGATTGTCAAAACCTATTCGGGTGGTATGAAGCGCCGCCTGGATTTGGCTATGGGACTTGTGAATGAACCTGCCGTCCTCTTTCTGGATGAACCCACTACCGGACTTGACCCGGAAACACGCAAGGCACTGTGGAACGATCTCATTCGTTTGCGCAAATCGCGCAACCTAACCGTGCTTTTGACCACGCATTATCTGGAAGAGGCGGACCATCTATGCGATAGGTTGGCAATTGTCGATCATGGCAAGGTGGTGGCGGAAGGGGCTCCAGAGGCGCTTAAGACCAGTATCCGCCGTGATACCGTAACCGGAACGCCCACGCTTGACGATGTGTACATGCACTATACCGGCCACCGCATGGATCAGGATGCCTCCGAAGGGATAAAATGATGCACTTCCTAACCGATTCTCTCCATCTACTCTTGCGACATATCCGCACCACTATCCGCATTCCCATTTGGGTGGCGGTCACCTTGGTACAGCCCGTTATCTGGCTCACCCTCTACGGACAGCTGTTCCGCAGGGTGGTGGAAATACCCGGATTTGGATCCGGGTCCTATATCCAATTTTTGACTCCGGGCGTTGTAGTCATGACGGCGCTGTTCGGCTCTGCCTGGTCCGGCATGGGAATCATTGAAGACTTGACGGATGGGGTCATGGACCGGATGTTGGCCACGCCTGTCAGTCGGGCTGCTTTGATTTTCGCCCGGGTACCGCATGCCGCGCTTACGGTGGCTGCGCAGTCCTGCATCATTCTATTGTTTGGCATGCTGCTGGGGGCGAGAATTGCCGGAGGTATACCAGGATTTATGGCCATTTTGGTTTTGGGAGCTTTACTGGGATGCGGTTTTTCCGCGCTTTCCAATGGCTTGGCGCTCATCACCAGGCGGGAGGAAACCTTGATTGCAGTCATCAACTTTTTCGGGTTGCCGCTGACGTTTCTCTCTACGGCATTTATGGTCTCGGAATTGATGCCGGGGTGGCTTCGCGTCTTATCCCGTGCCAACCCCGTGAACTGGGCCGTTGATGCGTCCCGTGATGCCATGCTTGGAAAAGATTGGGGGTACGTCTGGATGGCAGGACTAATGCTGGCGGGCTTTACCCTTTTTTCCGTGGGATTGGCAACCCAGGCATTTAGGGCTTATCGACGCGCCACATGAAGATATGTGGATTTATTGTAATGAATTCTCGATGTTTAACACCTTCACTAAAAAAGCCCATTTGTCCGCCGCCTCTTCAATACTCTTGGTGATGGGTTTTCCAGCGCCATGCCCGGCTTTGGTTTCGATGCGGATTAATAAAGGCCCTGACGATGCATCGCCCGCTGCTTGCAACGCTGCCGCAAATTTGAAACTATGGCTCGGCACCACTCGATCGTCGTGATCGGCCGTGGTGATAAGAACAGCCGGGTAGTGGGTACCGGGTTTTAGAGTATGCAATGGGGAATACTTCAGCAAGGTTTTAAATGCCTCGGGATTTTCTGGACTGCCGTAATCGGACACCCATGCCCAACCGATGGTAAAGAGGTGGAAACGCAGCATGTCCATGACGCCCACCGCAGGCAGCACAGCAGCAAATAATTCCGGGCGCTGATTCATGCAAGCGGCTACCAGGAGTCCGCCATTGCTTCCACCGCCAATGGCTAAACGCTCCGGGCGTGTGTACTTGTTTTGTATCAGCCATTCCGCAGCCGCGATAAAGTCATCGAAACAATTTTGTTTTTTGGACTTTGCTCCGGCTTGATGCCATTCCTCTCCATATTCGCCACCCCCGCGGATATTGGCCACAGCTAAAACCCCTCCCATCTCCAGCCAGGGAAGATTGGTGGTGGAAAAACTCGGGGTAAGCGAGATGCCAAACCCCCCGTAACCGTACAGATACGTCGGGTTGTTTCCGTCCAACTTGAGTCCCTTTTTGTGAACGAGAAAAATCGGAATACGGGTTCCATCCTTGCCAGTGGCAAACACCTGTTCCGTTGCGAATTGCATAGCATCAAAATCCAAAGTGGGTTTGCGAAAGACGGTGGTGGTTTTAGCAACAAAATCTAGTCGGTATATGGTTGCTGGGAAAGTAAACCCCGTGAAAGTGAAAAATGTTTCCATGTCTTCGCGCTCACCGGAAAAACCGCCGACTGTTCCCAAACCAGGTACATCCAATTCCCCCAGCGAAACCCCTGTAAAAGTGTAGGTACGAACTACAGAATGTGCGTCCTTCAAGTAACCGGCCACAAATCGGTTGCCCACCACGCTCACGTCCTCCAATGTATCCCCAGATTGAGGTACGATTTCCTGCCATCCCAGCGGGTTCATTTTGTCAAAAGCCATGCCCACCACACGGCCACGCGGCGCATCCCAATCCGTCAGAAACCAAAAGGTTTTTCCATCATCACCAATTGGCGTGAACTTGGCATTAAACTCTGGCACCAATTCCTGTACCATTCCGTTTGGATCGCGCAGGTCCTTCCATAAAACCAGATTCATCGGGTCCGTGCCCTTCCACACCAGTATGAAAAGGAGTGTTCCCGCTTCGCTGAGATCGGCAGTAAACCCCCAATCCTCTTGATCCGGACGGTGGTAGATGATTTTATCTTGGGCCTGCTCCTCACCAAGACGGTGAAAGCATAACTTCTGGAATCGATTGATATCTTCCAGTTTATTTTGATCCCCGTCATAGCGCCCGTAGTAAATTCCGGATCCATCTTTAGCCCAAACGGGTGAGGAAAATTTAATGCGCTCCAGTCTATCGGGAAGATCTTCACCTGTCGCGATGCTACGTATCTGCCAGGTTTCCCAGTCGGAACCGGATTCTGAAACACCATAGGCTAGATATTGCCCGTCCTCACTCACAGAAAATACGGTAAGGGATACAGTTCCATCCTTGGACAGCGTATTCGGATCGATTAGTGCGCGCGGTTCATCATTTAGAGCGAGTAACATGTACAGTACGCTGTGGTTCTGTAGGCCATCATTTTTGAAATAGAAATAACGCCCGCCTTTTTTAAAGGGAGTGCCGATGCGTTCGTAATTCCAAAGTGTTTTCAACCGATCGCGAATAGTATTACGGGCGGAAATGGACTCCAAGAATTTGAAGGTCAAGGCGTTCTGTGCCTCCACCCAGGCGCGCGTTTCCGCCGCGTCTAAATCTTCCAGCCACCGATAAGGATCAGGAATGGAGATTCCGTGCAGGACGTCTACCTGATCGGATTTTCGGGAGACGGGATAGGTGATGGGGTAAGTAATGGGATCAGCGAGGAAAGCTGCAGGCGATAAAGGTTTTTCCATCCGGAAAATATAGTCGCTACATCACCTTCTTTCCCTAAGAAGCAAACCGGATTTGGAATTTTACGAGAACGTTAAACTCTGGCCCGGGCGACCGCTGGAGAGCCCCAGGTTGCGCGCCAACGGGGCTTTACCCGGAATAGAATTCCAAAGGCGCATGTGCCGAGCATTGCGAACAAAATGAATCCCAGTCGATAGTCGCCGGTGTATTGCTTGGAAAGTCCAAGTGAAGAAGCCAGAAAGAAACCGCCCACTCCGCCGGCCATGCCTACAAATCCAGTCAGGATGCCCATTTCTTTTTGGAAGCGCTGGGGCAAAAGTTGAAACACAGCTCCGTTCCCCATACCCATCGAGGTCATGGCAATCATGAACAATGCCAAAGTAAACGCCAAGCTGGTGGGCACAAGAGCCACGACCAGCATCACCAACACCACAAGGATATAGAACCCTTGCAACGCGCGTACTCCACCCACCCGGTCCGCCAAGGCTCCCCCAATTGGCCGAAACATGGAACCGCAGAAAACACATGCTGCGGTAAAATACCCCGCCATTGTGGGTTCTACGCCGAATTGGCTATTGAAATAAATAACCAGACTGGAAGCCAGCCCGACAAAACCTCCAAAAGTTACCATGTAGAAGATCATGAACCACCAGGTATCCCGTTCCTTGAGTACTTTAAAATATGCGGAAAGCGGCTTGCGTGCAGGCAGGTTGGGCGCATCTTTTGCCATGAACATATAGATAAGCAGGGTCAGGGAAATGGGAATTAAGGCCAGCCCAAATACATTTGTCCAACCAAAATAGGTAGCTAGTTTAGGTGCAAAAAGCGCCGAGGACACGGTGCCAAAATTTCCAGCGCCGACAATGCCCAAAGCCAATCCTTGTCCTTGAGGCGGATACCAGCGAGAAGCCAACGGCATGGCAACCACAAAGGATGCACCAGCGACACCTAAACAAAGACCCAACAGATAAACCTGATGCAAACTATGCACACCAGTTAGCCAAGCCCACAAGAGTGCGGTAACCACCACTCCTTGACCAATCAGGCCTGACCGCCTGGCACCAATCGAATCCACCAACAGGCCCATGAAGACTCGAAGGATGGCCCCGGAAAGCACCGGGATGGCGACCATCAAGCCCCTTTGCGCAGGGGTCAATCCCAAGTCCTTGGCAATATGGACGCCTAGCGGACCGAGCATGACCCAAACCATAAAACTCATATCGAAATAGAGGAAGGCGGCGAATAAAGTTGCGGGATTACCGACCTTAGCAAAGTCTTTGAGTTTCATGCTGATTTCTCCTGACGTCAGACAGTAAGCAAAGGCCAAGCCATTTCTGATTTTGGAATTCCAAGCAACTAATTTGCTGCAAAGAATAACTCGAGCGCCAAAAGACCCCAAAAGATGGCGTAAAGTGTAAAATCGGATTTGACACATCCTGACGATTGGAAACATTGCTTTTTATTTAACCCGATTCGATCAGCATAATTTGGGATAGTTCCCCGATCTTGTCTTTAAAACGAAAATGGTACGCGCTTTGCTTTCTAGGAGGCTGAATCGACAATGGGATACTGTTTGGAGCACCGATCGTGATACCTGAAGGAACACCTGGCACCGTCTTTTCTTCGAGTCAAAAAGAATACTTGGACGGCTTTCTCCGCGCAAGTAACCGAAAGGATGCCGTCTCGCCCTTGCCTTCCCTAAAAGGCCAGGATAAACACCTATCCCACCTCCCCATAGGCAAGCGCGCCCAACAAGCATGGCTG